>NZ_LWER01000458.1:0-23627 GCF_001634775.1 Sulfitobacter sp. HI0027 | reverse complement strand
GTCGCGAAAACGCCCATGCCGGTTCTTGGAAAACGTCGAGTGATCCGGGACCCGGTCGCTCAGATCGAGGCCGCAGAACCAGCGATACGCGAGGTTCAGATGCACCTCTTCGCAGAGCCGTCGCTCAGAACGAATGCCGAAGCAATAGCCGACCAGCAACATCCGGATCAGCAGCTCGGGATCGACCGACGGGCGGCCGGTATGGCTGTAGAAATCCGCAAGGTGGGCGCGGATGCTACTCAGGTCGACGAACCGATCAATGGATCGAAGCAGGTGATCTTGGGGAACATGATCCTCCAGCGAGAACTCGTAGAACAGCGCCGGTTGCGCCTCCTGTCGTGGTCCCATCATCGCCAATACTCCCCCCGAATAAAGGGATTGAATCAGCAGTTCAGGCCGCGATCAAGGAAGAGTTTTTCAACAAAATAAGCCCAATCCAGCGCAGTAGGTGCCCGGGAGTCAATTAGCGGCCGCTGAAAATATCTGATGCCTACGGCACCATGGTATATTGCAAGTTAGTCTCGCAGCTCACTTCGAGCGCCCAGACGACTGGGAAGGGCAGATGGCGTTTCTGCATTGGCTCACCCGGCCTAACTGCAGCCTCGGTGGTGCGCGGCCCTGTGATAGGTTGAGCACGCTATCGGCCTGAACCACTATTCTGCACAGAACTTTGGATTTTCGTGCCTTGGTAGCGGCACTGCGGCCAAAACCAGTTCCAGGCTCGCTTGAGGAACTGGTTTCCGGGTCTTGTTTGCAAATATGGAGAGCGAGATATTCGACTTTGGGCGACAAGCCAGACCCTTCGGTGAGAGTTCCTGGAAGATCAAAGTGGGTGTAGCCAGAATAGCTTCGATCCCGGCGGAAGATGCCGCGATCCTGGACCAGCATCCAATTCGATGCGCTGCGACTATTCTAAGATGACCCTCCTCTCTGGCCGCACACTCAGGTCGAAACGACCAGTAGAGTTTCCCCCCGGTCCAATCAAATTCGAGGCTCTCCTGCCCAATGAGTAGCATCGCCCCAATTGCATGATCCGCCAGCAAGTCGGGAGGAAGGTCGATGATCCCATAGAGGTTTTTCTGGTGGGGCCAGAAGGCGCTACGAAGCAATATGCCTGGGGCTATGAAACATAGCGGCGAAACCGCAATCGACCCATGTTAAGCGTTCCAACCACCTGCGAGATCTATGGCAACATCGAGATCTGTGCTATGATGAATTTCATTCATGCATACAGATACGGAAAGCAACAGTATGCTCGAGGCCATCTTAAGCGAACAGCTCACCAGCTTCGGCCTGATTGGGGTCGAAGTGCTGGTCATCGTAGGAAGCCTGTATGCCATCTGGCCCGAACGCCAAAAGAAATCTGATATCGATGTAGATGCGGCGGTACGCAACGCGCCCTACCACCTGCTTAAGAAGCTGTGAGAGAAGCATTGATGAGCAACTTCAGGCGGGCGGCCCACAGCGGATCGTCAGCCATCTGCCTGTACCGAGAGGCTATGAAGCGGCAGATCCAACTCAGCGATCCTGCAGCTCTATGTATCAAGTGCTCTTTCAAGAGCTTGCACAGGATGCTGCAGAGAAATTTTCGCAAAGCGTTTTGCCTGAGATCTGCATGAGAAACCCGTCGCCAACAACGCACCCTGGCCCTCGGCGACGCGCTTTGCCCAGCTCAAGCGAAAAATTTCGCGCGACATCTCGCGGTGCTCGGCTTCATGGCCGAAAAGTCCAGCCATGCCGCAGCATCCGGCCCTTCGAGACTTGAGGCAAAGCCCCGCCGCCGAAAATATTTCTTCCCATCGTCTCAAACTTTCGGGATCGGCTGACGTTTCCGTACAATGGCCGATCATTTCAAAATCCCCGGCAAAGCCCTGAGGGAGATACTCCTTGTGTCTCACCAAGAAGCGATCGATTGGGACCGGTTCCGAACCTTCAAGTGGTACAGGAATATCTTGCCGGTAGTGCATAGAGACGGCCGGTTCCAAATTGATAAGAGGCAGTCCAGTTGTCGATAATTGGTCGATCGTCGCCCCGGCATGTGCTCTGGTGTGCTCAAAGTCATCGAGATAGCCACGGACTTGCACTGCCTTGCCGTTGCGCAGGATCGGGGTGTGCAGCACTGCAAAACCCATGCGGGTCAGGACCCGTGCGGCTGCTGCCAGCACCGCTGGGTCGAATGGACCGAGGAAGCTGTCACATAGCAGGATAACGGCCCGGTCTTTGTTGATGTGTGCTGGTAGAGGCTGACCGGGCTTGAGCAGTTGTGATCCTGCGGCGCGCATGCGTGCATGCAACCCGATGCGATCAAAACGAGGTAGATCGACAAGCTTGAAGACCAGGGACATCAAAAGCGGCCCAATGGAGAGGCCAACATTTGCGAGAAGAGGCATTTGGGTTGCAAGGATTGTTAAGGTTTCCATTCGGCGGACCAAGTGATCTCTTAGGCTGCGCTGACGACCTCGCGTTTCCGCCAAAAACAGGGCCTTCATCGTAGGAATATCGACCTGTACAGGACATTGCGAGGTACAGGCCTTGCAAGAGAGACAGGTCTCGAGAGATTGTGCCAGGTTCTCCTCTACCTCCGTCACCTCTCCACCGGTCTCGCGCGCAAGTAGCCAGTCACGGAACAATGCAGCGCGTCCCTTTGGCGATTGAACCCGATCGCGTGTTACTTTGTAGGATGGGCACATCTCTTGCGCCGCATCCCAGTGGAAGCAGACGCCATTGCCATTGCAATCACTTGCCTTGGCGTAGGCCGAGCGTTCTTCGATCAACTGATCTCGCGCACCCCGAAAGGGGATCGTGTCGATGTGCTCCACTTGCAGCGATGTGCCTGCAGCGGTCACGAGTTTCCCCGGGTTAAGAACATTGTCAGGATCAAAGGCCGCCTTGATCTGACGCAACAGGTCGAAAAGCGCGGGGCCGAAGTATTGCGCAACATATTCTCCCCGGAACCCCTTGCCGTGTTCGCCCCAGACAAGGCCACCCTGTTCCTGCGCCAAACGGGCCACTGCATCGGAAATCGGGCGGATTTTGTCACGATGTTCTGGTAGACGCATGTCCATTAGCGGACGTACATGGACGCATCCCACGTCCGCGTGGCCATACATGCCGTACTCCAGCTGATGCGCATCGAGAATACCGCGAAACCCACGCACGAAGGCGACAAGATTCTCTGGTGGCACAGCAGCATCCTCGACGAATGCAGTGCCTTTCAGGCGGCCTTTGCCCTTGCCCATCAAGCCGACAGCATCCTTACGGAGTCCGTTCAGGGCATTCATGGTCCTCTGGTCCCGCGTAGCGATCACGCCATTTGCGTCCTCCTGGCGGGCAAGCTGCTCGATAGCTTCCAGTTGTCGGTCGACTACCTCAGTGCTCTCTCCCGCGATCTCGGCAAAGAGATAGCCGCCACTGCGGGCAAGCTTTTCGCCCAAGACCGGCTCCAGGATTGGCCACGCGGGGGTGGTCTTGCCAAGCCCAACAGTAACATCATCGAGAAATTCGATAGCCTCTGGATCTGCCGCCAATAATCCGGGAACGGCGCCGAGAGCATTTAAGCTGTCGGTGTATCCAATAATCGCCATGCCCCTGCATTCAGGCAGCGGTGCTACCTTAAGCGACAGCTCCGCGGTGATCGCCAACGTGCCTTCGGATCCGGCGATCAACTTGGCCAAACGGAGTGTCCCGTCAGTGCCTCGTACCTCGTCAAGATTATAGCCGGTCAGCCCTCGGTTCATCACTGGAAAGACCCGCTCAATTTGCTTAGAGCATTGCGGTAGCGCGCTGCGCAGAAGGTCGACGACATCGCAGACAGGCCCGGGAGGTCCATTTGCCTCTGGAGCGACATCGCCAATTTCTGCAAGACTTCCGTTCGCCAAAACCACTTCGGCGGAAAGCAAGTAGTCGGAAGTTCTTCCGAGTTTGCGTGAGCCTTTGCCTGAGGCGTCGGTGGCTACCATTCCGCCAAGGGTCGCGCGTGAGCCGGTCGAGACGGCAGGTGGAAAAAAATACCCAAGCGGCTTCAAATAGGCATTTAATTGGTCCAGGACCACGCCCGGCTGTACTCGGACCACGCCTGCGTCGGCGTCAAAGCTCACGATGCAATTCATGAAACGGGAGGTATCGAGGATCACGCCCTCGGCAAGCGACTGGCCGTTGGTGCCCGTGCCGCCTCCGCGGGGCGTAAGCGAAAGGCCCGCGCGGGTTGCAGCTGTCACTGCGGCCTGAATATCTGTTTTGCTGCGTGGCTCCACCACGCAGGCCGGTTCGCGGTAGTAGATCGAGTTGTCCGTCGCATTGACCACGCGGGCGGCGCGACCCGGTCGCATCTGGCCTGAAAATCCAAGACCGGATAGCGTCTGTAGAAAGGAGGTGACTGCCGGGTTCTGCGTCATGGCTTCATCCTTTGGGGCTGGTGGCTCAGCGGATAAAGGAGGGCAATAACAAGGTCACCGTCGGCACATATGTCACCAGCATCAGCACCACGAAGGACACCAATAGCATTGGCCAGAGTGCAAGGCTCAACCGTTCAATCGACTGGTTGCTGATGGCTGAGGCGACAAAGAGTGAGTATCCAAAGGGCGGCGTCGCCATCCCGATCGCGAGATTGATGACCACCATTGCGCCCAGATGGATCGGATCAAGACCCAATTGGGCACCGATGGAGGATAAGGTAGTCCCAAGGATGATCATCGCAGCGATATTATCCATGATCGCACCGATAAACAGCAGAAACAAATTTAGAATTAGCAAGATGACAATTGGATTGGTCGAGATCGACATGATCCCGTTTGCGATTGCTGAAGGCAATTGTTCGATCGCCACGAGCCAGCCGAAGGCGGAGGCGATGGCGATGATGAAACAGACAATGGCGGATGTCCGCATCGCGGCTATGATGATAGCCGGCAACTCGGCGAACTTGATTTCGCGGTGGATAAAAAGTCCGACGATAAGCGCATAGAATACGGCGATGGCCGAAGCTTCAGTTGGGGTGAATACAGACCCATAGATGCCGCCCAAAATAACTACCGGCGCAAGAAGAGACCATTTCCCGTCCCAAAGGCTTTGCCCCAGCTCTTTCCGTGTCGCGCGTCGTTCGCGAGGGATATTTGGGCTGCGGCGTGCGACGATCCAGCATACCAGCATCAAGCCGAGAGCGATTAGGAGACCAGGGATGATCCCTGCAAGGAAAAGCTGGTTAATCGACTCTTCTGCAACCACCCCCCAGATGATCATCGGGATAGAAGGCGGGATCATCTGGCCGATTGGCCCGGAAGCGGCGGAGAGCGCGGCAGAAAAATCACGTTTCCATCCGCGCTGCTCCATCTCTGGGATCATGATCCCGCCGATCGTGGCGGTAGTGGCGGGCGCCGAGCCTGAGATCGCTGCGAAAAAGGTTGCCGATAGCACGGTGACCATGCCAAGACCGCCCGTTACGTGCTGGACGAGGGACTGGCAGAACTTGACCAAACGTCGCGAGAGACCGCCATGCATCATTAAATCACCGGCGAGAATGAACCCCGGGATCGCGAGAATCGAAAAGCTTTGGGTCCCCGCGATCAAACGTTGTGCAAGAATCACCAACGGGAAATCCGCCATGTAGAGCCCCAAAACCGAAGCGATGCCGAGGCCGAAAGCAATCGGCACCCCTCCAAACATGGAGATGAGGAAAGTCGCGAGAATGGCAATGGCAACGGCACTCATCCGATGATCTCCTTGGGCGTGCTGGTATCTTCGACCGGCTTGAACAAACGGGCCAGTGCATGCAGCGCGCCCAGAAGCCCGCAAACGGGGGCGGCAAGATGGAGGACCTCGATGGGCAGCCGCATTGCAGCCGAGACCTGCCCCACAGTGCTGACAGTGTATTCGTATCCCGAAGCGGCAAGCGCGATGCAAAAGAACAGGATGACGAGGCTAATCAGACGGTTCCAAACCGCCTTAATGCCATGTGGTAAATAGGAAATGAGCACATCCAACCGCACATGCGTCATATCGCGTAGAACACTGGTAGCGGCCAGAAGGGTTGTCCATGTAAACAGCATCAAGGCCAGCTCTTCCGACCAGACAAGTGATGAGCCCAGCACGTAGCGTGAAAATACTTGCATGATGAGGGCGGACATCATGACCACGGCCATCGCAACAACCACCCAGTTGGTGGCCCGCGCCGTCCAGTAAGACAGTCTGTCGAGCAGAAGAATCATGCTTGGCCCTCGCGTCATGCTGTTTGTAATGGAGTGCGTTTTCAGCGCCTCGCGATTCCGCGAGGCGCTGGTCGAACGGCTTAGCCTTGAACGGCCGCCAGTGCCTTGTCGAAGAGATCTTCGCCGATCGCGCCTTTGAACTCGTCATAGACCGGGAGAACCTGTTTGCGGAATGCCGCGGGGTCTTCGATATCGTTGACGGTCATGCCAGCCGCCTTCAATTGCTCGATCAATGCAGCAGAGGCTTCGGCGACCTGAGCGCGCTGTTTTTCGATTGCGGCCGATGTGGCTGCCTTGAATGCAGCCTGCTCTTCTTCGGAAAGTTTGCCGAAAGTCCGCTCTGACACGATGATACCGAGCGCGGAATAGGTATGCTTCGTAAGCGATAGGTACTTCGTGACCTCAGGGTAGTTATTCGCAGCGATCACCGCCAGCGGTATCTCGAGCCCATCAATGGTGCCTTGCTGCGCCGCGGTGAAGGTTTCCGACCATGCCATCGGGGTCGGGTTGCCGCCCAATGAGGAGAACATGCCGATGAAGACAGGGTTCTGCATCGTGCGAAATTTCACACCCTCAACGTCATTTGGCGCCGTGACTGGTCGGGTATTGTTAATCATGTGGCGGAAGCCCCCCTCCGCGAAACCAAGGCCAATCATGCCCTTGCTTGAAAGCTTGCTGAGCATTTCTTGGCCAACTTCGCCGTCCAGAACGCCGTGAGCTTGGGCTTCATCTGCAAAAAGGAATGGCATATCGTTGAGTTGAAACACCGGGTCGAGGTTGGCAATCGTAGCATTGGTGATAATGCCGACGTCAAGCGTGCCGTATTGCAAACCTTCGAGCATCTGCTTCTCGTCACCCAACTGATTGTTGGGAAACATCTGTACGTCGAACTTGCCTGGCAGACGCTCTTCCAACTCAGCCTTCAGGTTATGCGCCATGATTGCATAGGGATCTTGGGCGCTGTCGGATGTCGTCCAGCCGACACGCAACGTGTCCGCTGCGGTTGCCGGCAGGCCAGCCGCGCTCAGCAAGGCGGCTGAGAGCGTGACTATTGCGGTTTTTCTTAAAGTCATCATCGTGGTTTCCTCCCTAAAGATGATCAGATTTGCGTCGTGTCGAAGCCGTAGAGCCGCGCCGGGTTATCCGCGAGGATGCGGTCCCGCGTGGCCGCATCCGGGGCCCAATCGTCAAGCATATTGAGCAATGCGCCGTCATTCGGCATGTCGACGTTGATGTATGGATGCGGCCAATCCGTAGCCCAAAGAACCCGCTCTGGGTTCGCGCGAATGATCTCGCGGGCAAACGGGGCGATGTCGGAATAAGGCGTCTCATTCTCGCCAGTAATTCGGTAGCTGCCCGACAACTTCACCCAGGACTTCCCATCGGCTACAAGCGATAGCATTTCTTGAAAACCCGGGTGGTTTGTGCCGGCGGAAGTGGGCATGTGACCCAGGTGGTCAAACACCGTTTCCACGGGCAGCCGACCCAACGTGTCTCGGATGTCCGCGAATTCTGAGACATCAATCAACATTTGCAGATGCCAGCCCAGAGCCGCGATCTTGTCCGCGATCCGACGCACGTCGGACACTTCGACGCCGGAACGGAACAGAAGATTGAGCCGTACCCCTCGAGCCCCAGCATCATGCATCTGCTCAAGCTCTTTTTCTGAAACACTCTCATCGACAACGACGACCGCGCGCAGCCGGTCGGGATGCCTGCGTACAACATCCAATGTGCAGCGATTATCCTGCCCATACACCGAAGGTTGCACGATGACGCCGCGCGAGAGGCCAAGGCTGTCGAGCATATGGAAATATTGTTCCTCGCTGGCTTCAGGCGGGGTGTAAGTCCGATGCGGGGTAAAGGGATATTTTGCATCTGGCCCAAAGATATGTGCGTGGCAGTCTGTAGCTCCCGGTGGCGGGGTGAACTGCGGCGCATAGGGCTCGAGATCTGCCGCTTCACAGAACGGTATTTTGACTTCCCCCAAAGAGGTCATCCGGCTTTCCTCCCAGCCTTGCAAGCCACGCAATCCAAGCCGGTCGGCCGTGCGCAGCAAATGGTTCCACGCCGCACGGCGCGCTTTATCTGGATCTCCGATACGGATCGCTTCGAAAACAATATTCAACTCACGCTCAATACCTTGAGGTCCATCGCCTCTGAGAACGGAATTGGCGAGATCTTCCGCAATACCCGCGTCGATGCGCTCGTAAAGGAACTGCAAAAGGTCACGAAAATAGGGGTTGTTCGTCGCCGCAGCTACGGCTTGATGAAAGGCACGCTGCTCTGGCAAAGCGGCTGCGCCCTGAGCGAGTGCTTCTTGCACGCCCGCAAGAGCGATTTCGATTTCTTGCAGCTGAGTCAGTGTGCGGCGACGCGCAGCCATTGACGCGCCTCCCACTTCGATTTCCATCCTAAGCTCGAGCAGCTGACGGAGGTGAGCGATAGAAGAAAGTGTCTGCGGGTCAATCTTAAATCCCGTGGCCGCCACCAGAGAGCAAACAAAGGCACCGACGCCGTGGCGGCTTTCCACCAGTCCCGCCTCACGTAACTGTGCAATTGCTTCGCGCACGGCGCTTCGTCCGGCGCCAAAGTCTCGCACCAGCTCTGCCTCAGTCGGCAGCTTGGCGCCCACAGGCAAACGTCCACCGGTGATCATTGTAGACAGTTGCTCTGCGATGTCGTCCGAGACCCGGCGGCGGCCTACAGAGCGGATAGGTATGACAGATGTTTCTTTTGACATAGCGAATCTCTCCACAGATCAATCTAACCAACGGTCAGTTGTCTGACAACTGACAACTGACAACTGACAACTGACAGCCGGCGACTTAGTGGTGATATAGCTTCTAATGGCTTCAATATTTTGCAGAAGTTTGCTGCGATGGATTTGAGGGATTAAAATGAGCTTCCAAATTTAGCCAAACATTTCTGATAGTTACATGCTGGGGCATTCAGACTATCGTCGAACTCAAGCTTGAAACAAGATCGCTTATTCAGGCGGACAGGCCGCGTAAGCAAAGACGAAGACCCCAAGGGCGCCGGGATCGACTGCGTACCTCGACAGGTTAGAACACTTCTTTGGATAAATAGCCTCCTCTGCGGTTTCTATATTCAGACGGTCGGTTGTCGAACGACCCAGAACTCATCGCTTGCACGCGCTTCACCGGGAGGTGATGTGGATCAGGGTAAAGATCACAAGCCCCGGCCCTTACAGCCGGACTTAAGCCGGAAAGATGCTTTCTCGTGCAAGATGAGCAAACGGGGCCTCAGGAAACTGGGGACGCCTGACACGCGAGGCGGAAAATGCGGGTACAGACACTGGAGGCCAGTGTCGGGCGAGGTGATTCGTCTCGGACGAGATCGCCTATAGGGCGCAAATTTTCTACAAAAGCACTGTCCCCATTTTCGGGACGAAACATAAAGTGTGTAAGGTTTCTGCGCTTGCACGGGGTGATTTAGATTTTTGCGTAGCCCATAAATGAACCCGCTTCTTTGGGTGGGGCCATCTGGTGTTTCATCACTAAAAGCCAATGATAATCAGAAATTGTAAGGCAGAGCCGATTAGCTTTGGTGCCTTTAAGCACGGTCGTGAGCCAAGCAAACAGAAGCTCTTGATAGCCAGCGAACATCAAACTCAAATCTGATCCATGCCGCATTGCCGCAACAAGTTTAGCATTGACAGGTGAGGTGAGTCCGGACTCAGATGTATATATGTATGAACTGGATTCACATATATGAACAAGCAGGTTAAATCTGCGGTCCGTGTGCTGGACGTTTTGGAACTCCTATCTGCCCGCGCTGAACCCATGCGTCTGCTTGAACTGGCGGTTACTTTGGGGATCCCGAAAAGTAGTGCTCATGGCCTACTCTCGACGCTTCAGGGGCGCGGTTATGTGACCAAAGACACAACTGATCGCTACGCGATCAACGAGATGTTTCGTCAAGGGTTTGCTTGGGTCGGCGGGCTTGAAACGCTTCTGCGCTCAATTGCGATGCCAATTGTAGAAAATCTGCGAGACAGGTTGGGCGAAACTGTCTTCGTCTGTATGCGCAACGAGTATCAAGACGCCCGGCTGGTCTGCAAGGCCGTCAGCCGACATCCGATCCGCTACGACTCCTCCGACGATGTTGTTCTGCCAGGTTATGCAACGGTAATGGGCCGCGTTCTGCTTGCCTTTCAGGCGCCCGAAAAAGTTGATGCCTACTTTGCGCGGACTGAACTGACGCCCTTCACCGACCAATCGTTGAACACCGAAGCACAGATCCGCGCCGAGTTAACAAAGATCCGTGAGGACGGCTACGGCGTAATCATCGATCAGTTTGCCCAAGGTGGCGCAGGGATCGCGGCACCGGTCCGCAATGCTGACGGCAAAGTAGTGGCGGTAATTGATATGGCGACAGTGACTGCACGCTACGAGGCGCGGCGTGACGAGATGCTGGCCGGCGTTCTGGAGGGCGCGGCCCAAATAAGCGCGCGACTGGGCTATCGCCCGGAGCTGACGAAGTCGGCGGGAGACAACGCAATGACAGACCACAAAGGACGCGGATGATGGGATATCGGTTAGGCATGGACATCGGAGGCACTTTTGCCGACTTCTGCGCATTCGACGAGGCGGAGGGGACCATGAGCAACGTGAAGGTGCTCACCACGCCGGATCGCCCAGGGCAGGAGGTGATCGACGGCCTCGTCGCATTGAAAGACCGCTTTGGCATTGAGCCCTCCGAGATTTCCTATTTTACCCATGGCACGACGGTCGGGATCAATTCGATCATCATGCGCAAGGGCATCCGTCTGGCATTGTTCACTACGGAAGCCTTTAGCGATGTGCTGGAACTTGCGCGGCTGAAAATGCCCGACCCCTACCATCTGCTCTCGGCACGGCCTGAGCCTTTAGTGACGCGTGACATGGTGTTCGGGGTACGCGAACGAATCCTTGCAGATGGCGCGGTGGATCAACCGCTGGACACTGAGAGCCTGCTCGCGGCGGTTGAGGCAGCTCAGCTGCGCGGTGCCCAAGGCGTCGTGATTGCATTTCTCCACAGCTACCGCAACGCCGCGCACGAGCTTGCGGCCAAGCAGTTTATCTTCGAAACCGCGCCTCACCTGCACGTCTATTGCTCATCAGACGTGCGCCCGATTATTCGCGAATATGAGCGGTCCTCCACAGCCGTAATCCACGGCTACGTGCAGCCGCGCGTATCGGAGTATCTCGGCGCGCTGCAACGGGTTTTGACTGAAATCGGCGTCGCATCCGAGCCCATGATCACGAAATCCAATGGTGGCATCATGTCGGTGGAAGGGGGCAAGACCGCCTGCGTCGAGATGCTCTTGTCCGGCACCGCAGCTGGAGTAATGGGCGCGGCATTTGTGGCCCGGGAAGCCGGAGAAAACCGGGTGCTAAGCCTCGATATCGGTGGTACCTCGGCGGATGTCGCGATCATCCTCGACGGGCGACCAGGCTATGGCGTGAACGAGGTTGTCGGTGATTTTCCGATTTACGTGCCGACGGTATCGGTCACCTCCATCGGCGAGGGCGGCGGCTCGATTGCACGTGTGGATCAGGGCGGAATGCTGACCGTTGGCCCCGACAGTGCCGGGTCCGTCCCTGGGCCAGCGGCCTATGGGTTCGGTGGCACGGAAGCGACCATCACCGATGCCTTCGTAGTGTTGGGATTGCTGAATGGTGCGGCGCTTGGCTATGGCATGGTTTCAGTTGATCGCGACAAGGCATTAGCCGCGATCGCCCCGCTGGCCGAGGCAATGAAAATCACCGTCGAGCGTGCTGCCGAGGGCATCGTCGGTATCGCCGTGTCGGGCATGTTCCGCGAAGTCTCGAAACTGTGCTCGCGCAGGGGAATAGATGTACAGGACTTCAGCCTGCTGGCCTTTGGCGGCGGTGGGCCAATGATGGCCTGCCTACTGGCGCGTGATCTGGGCATGAAGCGTGTCGTCGTGCCGCCATCGCCCGGCGTTTTATCGGCGTTGGGCGGGTTGACTGCGGATATTCGAAGCGATTTCACCGCTACTGCTTTCTATCATCTGGCGCCAGAAAATCTGGCTGAAATGGGGCAGACCGTAGGGCAGCTGACTGAAAGAGCGCGGCGTTGGATCGTGCAGGAGCAGGGGTTTTCTGGCACACCCGTGTTTCACGCATCCGGCGAGATGCGCTATCTCGGCCAGAGTTTTGAGATTGAGGTTCCGATCGAACCGGAAGCCCTGCGCGCCGGGGATACGACGCAGATATCCGAGGCGTTCCACCGCGAACACCGCCGTCTTTACGGTCACGCGGATCCCTCAGCGCCGATCCAGATTATTGCAATCAATCTTGTGGTGACGGGCCATTCGGCCAAACCCTCGCTGCCGCGGCATGAGCCGCAATCACGTGATGTGATGGCCCGCCGCAACATGACGGCTTGGCTTGATGGGCAGCAGCGGGAGATCGCCTTATTCGATCGCGCCGAATTGACTGCTGGAGCGCGTTTTCGCAGTCCCTGTGTCATCGCGCAGGACGATACGACCACGATCGTCCCCATGGGTTTTACCGGCGAGGTAGATGACTTGGGCAATCTGGTCCTGACCCTTGAGGAGAAAAACGATGCGCACTGATCCCGTAACCCTCAAGATGCTCGAGAACCATGCACAAGCGGTAGCCGAGAGCATGGCCTATACTTTATTCCGCACCGCCCATTCCACCTTTGTTAAGGAAACCGAGGATTTTACCACCGGCCTTGTCTCACCCGCTGGGATGACCTTTGCCAGCCCGCGCGATCTGGGCGCGACATGGTTCATTGGTCTTGATTACAAGGGGGCGCTGGAAGCCATTGATGGCTACGAGGAAGGTGATATCTGCATCACAAACGACCCGTATTCCGGGTTTGTCTGCACTCATACCCCCGATCTGCACATCTGGAAGCCGATCTTTTGGGAGGGTGAGATTGTCGCCTTTGCCGTGGGGCATATCCACAACACCGATATGGGTGGCGCAGTACCTGCGTCGCTGTCGCGGGCCAATACCGAAGTACACCAGGAAGGTATACGCTTTCGCCCGACCAAGCTGATCTCGCGGGGCGAAGTGAACCAGCAACTGATCGACACGATGATGTTGAATGTGCGGATGCCTGAGCAGAATCGGGGCGATCTGCAAGCCCAGATTGCCGCAGTGAACACGGGCGAAGCAAAAGTACACGAGATGATCCGCAAGTTCGGAGTCGAGACCGTGCGCAACGGTATCGAAGACCTGCTGGATATGGGAGAGATCCGCGCCCGAGCCGTCATTTCGGACCTACCGGACGGGCAGTTTCATTTTGTAGATTACCTTGATGAAGATGGACCCAATGGGGTGCCGGTGCGCCTCGAGGTCACGCTGTCAATCGAGGGTGACGGGCTGACTCTTGATTTCACTGGCTCGGATCCGCAGCTGAAATCCGCGCTGAACATGCCCACGGGCGGTAACCCACGACACATCTTGCTGATGGTGGGCTACAACTACTGTCTATACACTCTCGACCCGTCGATCCCACTCAATGGGGGCATCCTTCGCGCGGCGACCTGCATCGTGCCTGAGGGAACGGTGCTGAACCCGCAATACCCGGCTGCCGTGGGTATGCGATCGCTGACTTGCGGAAGACTTCAAGGGGTCATCATGGGGGCTTTCCATGCCGCCGCGCCCGACCGCCTACCCGTCGGTGCAGCGGGCGGCGGCGGAATCGTCAACGTCAAAACCTTCGACGCACGGTCGGGTAAGCTATCGATGGCCTCTATCGATCCGGTAACCGGCGGGGCTGGCGGCTCTGCACTGGGGGACGGGACCGACGGCTCGGGGGCAAACAGTTCGTTCCTCAAAAACACCCCGGTTGAGATCAATGAGGTCGAGGTTCCGATCAAGTTTCGCCGCTACGGGTTGGTGCCCGACTCAGGCGGAGCGGGCATAGCCCGCGGGGGCATGTCGACGGTCTTGGAGGTCGAGGTCTTTACCCCTGACACAGTGATCACGGCGCGCAACCGGGACCGGTCGATCTTTGCCGCTTGGGGCGGTCAGGGCGGCCACCCCGGCGCGCCGTCTCATTTCACCAAAATCTCGCCGGACGGCACACACCATAATCTTGGCAACACCGACGTTGTCCCACTGGGGCCGGGGGATGTGTTCAACCTTACCTCCGGCGGCGGCGCGGGCTGGGGCGATCCCTACGCCCGTCCCGAGGAACTGGTGGTGCGCGATGTCCTGCGCGGCGCTGTGACGCCAGCAGCCGCGCGGGAACATTATGGCGTTGTGTTCGATGCCGAAGGGCGGCTGGATCCTGCGGCAACCAAAGCGCGGCGCGCGGCGCATCTGCCCGCCCCCAGCGAGACTTACAGCTATAACGAGAACCGGCGCGCCTTCGAGGCGGTCTGGACCAATGCCAACTACAAGGCGCTGACACAGGCGCTTTCGGGAATGCCGGTGCATTGGCGGCATTTTGTCAAACGGTCGGTTTTTGATCATGTCGCCGCCTTGGAGGCGGTGGACCGGCGGGGCGATGGGTCCGAAGTCTGGGCGGCGGTGGCGGCGGTCAAAGATCGGGTGCCGGGACTGGCGCGCGCGATGACCCTGCCGGAGGCGGCGGAATGATCCGGTTCGACTTTTCAGGCCAGAAGGTTCTGGTCGCCGGGGCCGCTCGGGGCATCGGGGCGGCGATTGCGGAGGAATTTCTCTCAGCCGGGGCCGAGGTTATTGCGGCTGATCTTCTTGAAGACCCACTTGCTGAGCTTGCTGAGAAATATTCCGGCAAGCTGCACATCGAAACGCTGGATCTTGGCGACAGTGTCGCGGTTCAGGACCGCTTCGGGGCCATGCCGTTGGATATAGTCGTCAACGCGACCGGCGGGGTGAGGGGGCAGTCGCCAAAACCGCTCGAGGAGGTGACGGACGCCGAATGGCTGTCGGTCTATGATGCCAATGTCATGTCGGCACTGAACCTTATGCGCGCGGTTGTGCCAGCCATGAAGCAGCGCGGCGCCGGGCGGATCATCACGATATCCTCGGGCGCGGGGCTCAAGCCCAGCCTCACTGGCATCCAGTCCTATTGCTCGGCCAAACACGGGCTGATCGGGCTGACCCGGCAGATGGCGTTGGAACTGGGGCGGCATGGGATCACGGTTAATTCCGTGGCACCGGGCTTTATCCGCAGTTCGCCGGACTACGAGCGGCAGTGGGACAGCTATGGCCCCGAGGGACAGGAGCGCATGCTGAACAACATTGCCGTGCGGCGTCTGGGCGAGCCTTCTGACATTGCAGCCGCTTGTGCCTTCCTTGCTTCCGACCGCGCAAGCTACATCACCGGGCAGGTTCTGCCCGTGTCCGGCCATCCCTTTCCCTGAGGAGCAGTGACATGACCCAAGAACAGACCCCATGGCAATGGCCTGAAGAAACCTGGCGCGGAAAGGTGAACCGTGTCCGGGCAGGCAAAACGCTGAAACCGACCACATGGCCGGGCGGCGCGCGCTGCGCCGTCGCAATGTCATTTGATGTGGACCACGAAACCAATGAACTGCGCGATGGGGGAGAGTCTATTGGGGCGCTAAGCAGGGGCCAATACGGCAACCGTCAGGGTATCCCGCGTATCATGGAGGTGCTGCGCCGGCATGACATCAAAGCCTCGTTCTATGTGCCTGCCGTTGTGGCGATGCTCTACCCGGAAGAGACCCGGATGTTCGTGGCAGAAGGCCATGAGGTAGGCATCCACGGCTGGATTCATGAACGCAATTCGATCCTGCCGCCTGAGGCCGAGCGCGATCTGCAAATGCGTGCCTGCGACACGCTGGAACGGATTTCGGGCAAACGCCCTGTCGGCATCCGCACCCCGTCTTGGGATTTCAGTGACGCCACGCTGGAGATCACCCGCGACATGGGGCTGCTTTATGACAGTTCGCTGATGGCAGATGTCGATTGCTATGAACTGCTGCTCGACGGCGAGGCGACCGGAGTGACCGAATTACCGGTGGAATGGATCCGCGATGATGCGGTCTATTTCAATATGAACCGCTTCTCGGCGCTGCGTCCATACACGCCTCCCGAAGACGTGCAAGATATCTTCACACGTGAGTTTGACGCGGCCTACGCGGAAGGAGGGCTTTTCCAGTTGACCATGCACCCGCACATCATTGGCTATCGTTCGCGGTTGTGGATTCTGGATCAACTTGTCGCCCGTGCGCGGGCCAAGGGAGATGTCTGGTTCGCGACCCATGCCGAGATTGTGGAGTGGGTTAGGGAAAATTCGTGACCCGTCCCCAATTACCTTGCGGCCAAAGCGCCGCCTTGCCGGCCCGGAGCCATCGGGACGGCCAAAACTAACAAACCCTAAAGAACACCCAACAGAAAGGAACGACCATGAAGAGAACTGCTCTTATCCTATGCTCGTCACTGGCGCTGATGCTCGCCGCGCCGGCAGTGAGCTTGGCTCAGGACCGTTATGTCCATGCCAATAACTCCGCCTATGACAGCCTCGACCCGCATACCGTGCGCGACGTCGCCCGGATCGCCTCCCGGCTCAACTTCTATGACGGATTGTACCGCTGGGTCGATAACCCCCCTCAACTGATCCCATGGCTCGCAACCGATCATACCGTGTCCGAGGACGGACTGACCTGGACCTTCGAACTGCGCGATGATGTGACATTCCACGACGGTACGCCGATGACGGCGCAAGATGTCGTCTATTCTTTCGAGCGGATGCTGGCACTCAAGAAGGGCGCAGGATCGCTGTTCTTGCCGATGATTGATCCCGGCCAGACCGAGGCATTGGACGACACCACTGTCGCCTTCACACTTAAGGAACCTTCCGCGATCTTCGCCTCGCTGGTGCCGGATATTCTTGTGGTGAATTCAAAGGTGGTACAGGAGAACGAGAGCGACGGCGACATGGGCGAAGGCTACCTGATCGACAACGTCGCGGGCACGGGATCCTATATGCTCAAGCGCTATGATCCGGCGCGCGGCTTTGTCGGCGAGCGATATGCCGAGCATTTCGCAGGCTGGGGAGAGAAATACTTCCAAGAGATTGAGTTCCGCACTGTGGTCGAGACCAATACACGGATTCAGGGGCTGATGCGCGGGGATTACCAGGGCCTGGACGGCTATCTTGCACCGGATCAGATCAGCCGTCTGCGTGAAGACGAGGATGTGCAGATCCTCGAAGAAGAATCTATGCGGGTCTACCACATCGCGCTTCACAACGGCCGGGCTCCGTTTGACGACAAGAACTTCCGCATGGCGATGATGCATGCCTTTGATTACGACGGCTACGTGAACGACATCATGCAGGGCACTGTCGCGCGCAATCCGACAATCGTCCCAGGCAATCTTTGGGGTGCGCCGGATGTTCCGGGCTATGAATACGATCTCGAAAAAGCCCGGGACTACCTTGATGCCTACAAGGCCGAACATGGGAATGAAATCCGTACCATTCAGATCGGGGCACTCGCGGGTTTTTCAGAAACTGAGCAGACTGCGGCCTTGATGCAGAACAGCCTTTCCCAACTGGGCATAGACTCGGAGATCGAGAGTTCTCCTTGGCCGGTGATTTCGTCCAACATGCAGAACCCCGAAACCATGCCGGACATGCTGCCCTATTGGAAGTCGACTTACTATGCCGATCCGAACAACTGGATTGGAGAGCAATACGGTTCGCGCTATGCGCCGACCCGCAACGTCAGCGCCTACCACAACGACGAGGTCGACGCGATGCTCGAGAAAGCCCTAATCATCACTGATCAGGCCGAACGTGAGAAGCTCTACGAGGCTGCGACCCAGCAGGTCTATGACGATGCCGCTGGCATCTGGATCTACAACACCAAGTGGTTTGGCCCCTATGCCTCGAACGTCAAGAACGTGCGCTTCTGCCCGGTCGGCAACGGTCAGGACATGCGCTGGGCCTATCTCGAGGACTGATCCCGGCCTCGGCTAAAGATGGCGTCGCGGGGCAGAGGCTTTCGCGGCGCCAGAGCAAACTTTGCGATCCTCAGAATGGAGACCAAACCATGCGCAGACTTGAAATCATTCTCTCCAGATTGGTCTGGTTCATCCCGACGCTCTTTGGTCTGGTTTTCGTTGTTTTCTTTATTTCAAACGTCATCCCGACCGATCCGGCTCGCATCATTGCCGGTGAAAATGCTACCGAAGCACAGGTCGTCGCCCTTCGGGCCGAAATGGGGTTGGACCAGCCGGTCTATATCCAGTTCGGCAGATATGTTGCTGGGCTGGCCACCGGGGACCTTGGCAAGAGTATGTATACGCAGCGTGAGATTTCCGAAGATTTGCTGCGCCGGTTGCCAGCCACACTGGAACTGACGCTCGCCGCGATGATCTTGGCCGTGGGGATTGGGGTGCCGCTGGGCGTGATCTCGGCGGTCAGGCGCAACTCGATGGTGGACCAAACTCTCAGGCTGTTATCCGTTTCGGGGCTTGCAGTAGCCAGTTTCTGGCTGGCGATGGAATTGCAGATGTATTTCTCGACCAAACTGGGGTGGACACCACTGAACGGGCGCATCGGCGGCTGGGGCCCGGAAGAAATTACTGGTTTCTATGTGCTTGATTCAATCCTGACCCAAGACTGGGCATCGCTGGGCGATACGCTGCACCACCTGCTATTACCTGCCATTACGCTGGCCTTGCCGGCGGCAGCTACACTGGTGCGCTTTACCCGTGCCGGGGTGCTTGAGGTCATCAATTCGAACTTTGTGCTTTATGAACGCGCGATGGGCATTCCCGCACCGTTGATCATCTGGAAATTCGTGCTGCGCAACGCGTTAATTTCGACCGTAACACAGATCGGCCTGATCTTCGGCGCGCTTTTTGCCGGGGCGGTTGTGGTCGAGGCAGTATTCGACTGGCCGGGGCTGGGCACCTATGCGGTGCAATCCATCTTGCAATCCGACACCAAGGCAATCCTGGGCTTTTCGGTGGTCGTCGGCGTGGTCTTCATAGGGGTGAACCTGCTCGTCGACATCACACATACATTCATTGATCCGAGGACGTTGAAATGACTGCAGTGAAACGGCTTCTGTCAGACCGTGCCGCCGCCCTGGGGGCCGCCATCATTCTCGCTCTTGTTGTCATCGCGATCCTGGCTCCCTGGATTGCCCCCTATCCCGATGACGTCTATACTTTTCATCTCAGCGACCGTTTGCTGCCGCCCTCCTCAGAGCATCTATTTGGCACGGACCGAATGGGGTCGGATGTCTTTTCACGCATTCTCTTCGGGGCGCGGATCACGATCACCATCGCATTTATCGCCGTTGGCGTTTCGGTCGCGATCGGGGTGCCGATCGGGTTGGTGGCGGGATACTATGGGGGCTTTCCCGGCGGGTTCCTAATGCGCAGCTCAGATGTGTTCCTCGCTGTGCCGCAGATCGTTCTGGCCATTGCCATCGCCCAGACCCTCGGGCCATCGGTGGAAAATGTCATCTTGGCACTGTCGCTGACCTATTGGCCCTTCTGGGCCCGGTTAGTTTATGCCGAGACCAACGCGCTCAAATCCCAGACCTTCGTGGAAGCGGCGCAGGCGCTTGGGGCATCGGACCTGCGGGTGATGGTGCTGCATATTTTACCCAATACCGCCTCGGCCATCATCGTGCGCACCTCAATTGGTATGGGCACGACGATCCTGACGGCGGCGGCTTTGGGCTTTCTGGGGCTTGGCGCGCCTCCGCCAACACCCGAATGGGGACGCACAATTTCGGAAGCGCGGGAGTTCCTGCCGGAAGCATGGTGGTACGCAGCCGCGCCCGGATTTGCGATATTCCTCGTCGTCATGGGCTTCAACCTACTCGGAGACGGTCTGCGCGACATCCTTGACCCCAAACTGCGAAAGGGAAGCAGATGAGTGATACACTCCTTTCGGTCAGGGATCTGTCCCTCGGCTTTTACGGTGACGGCGGTTTTGCGCACATTCTTGATGGGGCGAACCTGTCGATCAATCGCGGCGAGATCCTCGGGCTGGTGGGCGAGTCGGGGTGTGGCAAATCGACTTTGGCAAACGCCATTCTCGGTGTGTTGCCTCGCACGGCCCTGGAGGTCCGAGACGGACTGATTGACTTTAATGGGACCGACATGCTGTCAGCGGACTACGCAGCGCAGCAAGAGCAGGTGCGCGGACGCAAAGTGACCTTCATTCCGCAGGACCCCTTCACTTCACTCAATCCGGTTTTCACCATTGGCCAACAGATCGACGACCTGATGAAATGGAAATCCCCACGCAGGCCCGAGGGGCGGGGCCGCGTGCCGGCCTTGCTGGCGCCTTATCCCCGCGCCCGGCGCAGGGCGGATCGCGAACGGGTCATGGAAATGCTCAATCAAGTGCAGTTGCCGCGCGCCGACCAACTGCTGAAGAAGTATCCGCATGAAGTGTCAGGCGGCCAGCGCCAGCGTCTTATGATCGCCATGGCCCTTTTGCCAGAACCCGACCTGATTATCGCAGACGAGCCGACCACCGCGCTCGACGTCACGATCCAAGCGCAAATCCTGGGCCTGATGCGGCGGCTGGCGAACGATCATGGAGTTGCGGTGCTGATGACGACCCATGATTTGGGCTCGGCCTATGAGATCTGCGACCGGATCACGGTCATGTATGCCGGTCAGGATGTCGAGACCGCACCGGTCGATGAATTTTTCAACGCACCGACCCATCCCTATACCGCAAAGCTTCTGGCCTCGCGCCCGGAAGGTGGCGGTGGCATGACTGGCATACCCGGTGAGTTGCCAAGCTTCTATGCGCCGCCACCGGGGTGCAGGTTCCAGACCCGCTGTGACAGGGCGACCGACGCGTGCCGCACCAGACCGCCTGCTGAATCTGCAGGACCAGGGCATGTGGTGCGCTGTGTGCATCCACTGGAGACAGAACAGGGCCAAAGATTGAAGGAGGCGCGGGGATGAACCAGAAACAGACTGAACAGGTGCTCAAGGTTAAAGATCTGACCGTGCGGTTCCCGATCCGCGGGGTCTTTGGGCGACAGGAGGGAGCCATCAAAGCGCTGGATGGCGTTACCTTCGAGTTGCACCACGGTGAGATCCTCGGGCTGGTCGGGGAATCCGGTTGCGGTAAATCCACTTTGGGCAAGACACTGATGGGCATTCAAAAGCCCACCGCCGGGTCGGTTCAGCTGGACGGAAAGGAAATCGCGGGCCGCACTCCGAAAGAAGCCCGCGCCCTGCGTCGGCGCCTGCAATACGCCTACCAAGATCCCGGTGCTTCGCTCGACCCGCGCTGGAAAATCGGCAAATCCCTCGAAGAACCCTTAATCATCCACGCCAATCTGCCACGAAAAGAGCGGTTGCAGAAGGTGACAGAAATTCTGCAAGCGGTGGGCCTGCCTGCGGGCCATGCGGACCTCTTCCCGCATGAGATTTCGGGTGGCCAGCAGCGTCGCGTTGGACTGGCGCGTATTTTGATGTTGAACCCAGAGGTGGTAATCCTCGACGAGCCGACAGCCGGTCTCGATGTTTCGGTGCAGGCGACGGTTCTGCGGCTTTTTGCGGACCTGCGCGAGACCTTCGATCTAACCTACATCTTCATCTCTCATGATTTGTCGGTTGTACGGCTGATGTGCCACCGGGTGGCGGTCATGTATCTGGGACGCATCGTCGAGATCGGCCCCGTAGAAGAGATCATGAACGCACCCAAACATCCCTATACCCAGTCGCTGTTGGCAGCGATTCCCAAGGTCAATGGCATCCGGGTGACCGAGAACTTCTGGCTTGAAGGTGAACCGGCAGACGCCGCGCATCTGCCCAAGGGATGCCGGTTCCAGGGCCGTTGCCCGCATGTGCAACCGCTTTGCCGTGAAGAAGACCCCCCCGACCGGACCGTTGGCGTTCAAAGCGTCGCCTGCCACTTTGCTGGCGAGGTCCACCCGCCCGTTCCAAAACAAAGGGAAAATGCATGAGCAGAACAGCAATCATCACCGGCGGGGGCCGTGGCATTGGCCGTGGCTGCGCCCACGAATTGGCCAGGCAGGGCTGCGATATCGTGCTTGTGGACCTGATCCCCGAGGATCTGGCCAATACCCGCGCCGAAATCGAGCAATTGGGCCGCAAATGCCTTACCTTCGAGGCGGATGTCTCAAGTTTTGACCGCGCGCATAATATCGTCGCAGAGGTCGAAGCCGACTGCGGTGCCGTCGATGTGTTGGTGAACAACGCGGGTAAGTCCAATACCTCCGGCATTACCGAGATCACCGAAGAATCCTTTGATCGTACCATCGAGATCAACCTCAAGGGTGCCTTCAACTGGACCCATGCCGTGGCGCCCGGCATGCTGACGCGTAATGCCGGGCGGATCGTGATGATGTCATCGATCAACGCCCATACCGGAGGGGTGACCAGCGCCGTGTCGCGTTTTGCCTATACCACGGCGAAGGCGGGCCTGTTGGGTATGACCCGCGCGCTGGCCAAGGAACTGGCCCCGCATATCTACGTCAACGCGGTCTGCCCCGGAGTGATCGAAACCGAGCGCTCCAACGACATGATCCGCGCGCGCAAGGACGAACTGGTGCGCGGTATCTCGCTCGGAAGAACAGGGACCCCGGCGGATGTAGCCAATGTGGTTGCCTTCCTCGCGCTGTCAGAACCCTGTTTTATCACCGGACAAGACATTGCCATCGACGGCTTTCAATGGGTGATCTGAACGGCTGAGACCGGCCCGCGCCCGTCATGGGTGTCGCTCGTCGTAACCGTTACGTTAATTCAGGCTGTCTTGGCCGCGCTGACGCCGGAGCTGCCGCTGTTTGGCTTGCCGCTAAGTCAAGCCAGCCAGATGCAGAAGCAGTCGGCCAGTTTGCTTCGGCGACCGTGGCGGCACACTCGGATCTAAAATATCACCCGTTCACTTCGAACTTGCCCGTACCGCATGGTCTGCGGGCATTTTGGCTTCGCCGCCATTCACGAAAAATGGGACTTCAATTCCCATCATGGCGAACGGTAGCTCCCCGGCGCTTATGTCGAACAGCGTATTCGGCCCTAAGCATGCGTAATTGGGCTGCCCCTATTCAGAGGTCGAGCTCCCGTTAAAATCACAGCCAGACTGTGAACAAGGGAGATGAATGATGGAATATTTTGCCGGTTTGGATGTGTCACTTCGCTCATGTGCCATCTGTGTCGTCGATGCCAAAGGCAAGGTGATGCTCGAAAAGGAACTATCCTGTGAAGTCGGCGATATCGCCGATTGCCTGAACAGCTCCGGTTATCCGATCGAGCGCATCGGTTTTGAGGCTGGCACGCTGAGNCAGCATCTCTTTTATGGTCTGACCAGTGAAGGTTTTGATGTCGTCTGCATGGAAGCCCGCCAAGTGAATGCTGCCCTTTCAGCGATGCGCAACAAGACTGACAAGAACGACGCGCGTGGGATTGCCCATGTTCTGCGAACCGGCTGGTTCAGCCCGGTCCACATGAAGAG
>NZ_LWER01000457.1:0-16432 GCF_001634775.1 Sulfitobacter sp. HI0027 | reverse complement strand
CCCCTCCCCGCGCCACATTCTTCCGCAAAGGAGAACCGCATGATCATTCACCCCAAAGGCAGCCGCCCCTCTGAACCCGGCCCCGAAGATTACTTCACCGGAGAGGTCGAGATGGCCCCGCTGATCTCTGCCCCGGCCCCCGCCCGCCTGCGCGGGGTGACGGTGACCTTCCAGCCCGGAGCGCGCACAGCGTGGCATGTCCACCCCTTGGGCCAGACCCTGATCGTCACCGAAGGCACCGGCCGCGCCCAGACCGAAGGCAGCCCGGTGCAAACGCTTAACAAAGGCGATGTCGTCTGGTTCGGCCCCGGAGAGAAACACTGGCACGGCGCCGCGCCAGACAGCGCCATGACCCATATCGCCCTGCAAGAGGCGCAGGTCGGCGAGGCTGTCGAATGGATGGAAAAGGTGACGGACGCGGATTACGACCCGGCCTAAGCCCTTGGGCGCGGCGGCTTAAACGTAGCCGCGCCACCAAAGCCAGATCACGAAGCCCACGAAAACCACGAGGATGTTAAAGGCCACCACCGCCAAACGATCCAGAATGATCCCGCGCCGCCGGGCCTTGGGGTCGATCTCACGCAAATGCGCCGTGACCCGGTTGAAGGCCGCCCAAACGGGGGCATCCTCCAACTGGCGGGCGATATGAGGGTTGGCGACCAGATGTTCGGTCTTGCTCAGCAACACCCCATCGCCGCGAATGCCGCGCGGCAGTTCCGGCCCGGCGCGGTGAAACGCCTCGCGCAGATCGCGGGCTTTGATGCGCAGCCTGTCCTCGAACAGGGGGCGCAGCGCCTCGGCGCGGGTGTTGAAATCTTGGCGGTCAATCATGCGCGCATCTAATCGCTCTGGTCCCCGGGCTGCAATGCCCGTAATTTGACCGCATGTTGAATTACACCGAATATGGCGAAGCCGCCGCCGACCGTCCGTCCCTGTTTATCGTTCATGGCCTCTATGGCTCTGGCCGCAACTGGGGCGTCATCGCGAAACGTCTTTCCGACAATCGCCACGTCGTCACGGTGGACATGCGTAACCACGGCAGCAGCCCGCATCATGACACCCACAGCTATCCCGAGATGGCGCAGGATCTGGCCGAGGTTATCACGCATCTGGGCGGCCCGGTGGACATCTGCGGTCACTCCATGGGCGGCAAGGCGGTGATGATGCTGGCGCTGACCCAGCCCGACCTGCTGCGCCGGGTGATCGTCGCCGATATCGCCCCCGTCACCTATGGTCACACGCAGCAGATGTTCATCGACGCCATGCGCGGCGTGGACCTCACCCAGATCGAACGCCGCTCGGACGCCGAAGCGCAACTGGCCACAGCCGGGGTAGAGCGCGCGTTGCAGAGTTTCTTTACCCAATCGCTCGACGTGCCCGGAAAACGCTGGCGGCTGAACCTCGACGCGCTAGAGGCTGAGATGCCCAAGATCATCGGCTGGCCTGATGATGTGAGCGGGCAATTTGCCGGGCCGACCCTGTTCCTCTCGGGGGGGGCCTCGGACTATGTTCAGCCCGAACATCGCGAGGCGATCAAGGCGCTTTTCCCGCAAGCGCGCTTTGCCAAAATCCCCGGCGCGGGGCATTGGCTCCACGCGGAAAAACCGCGCGAGTTCGAAGCCACGCTGCGCATCTTTCTTAATACCGAAGGCGCCGCGCCTGTGGGCTGACCCCATCCGCCCCGCCAGATCGCCCCAGCACAGCGCCCGCAAGGGTTGAACAGACGGCCCCGCCCTTATTTATGGGGCCGTCAAAGCCATTCCCCCTTGCAGCCCGTGCCGCCATCCCTATAAGGCAGGACAATTTGCAAAATTAGGGGGCCGCCATGCCGAAACGTACCGACATCCAGTCGATCATGATCATTGGTGCGGGGCCGATTGTCATCGGACAAGCCTGCGAGTTTGACTACTCCGGCGCTCAAGCCTGTAAGGCCCTGAAAGAGGAAGGCTACCGGGTCATCCTCGTCAACTCCAACCCGGCCACGATCATGACCGATCCAGGGCTCGCCGATGCCACCTATATCGAGCCCATCACACCTGAAATCGTCGCCAAGATCATCGAAAAAGAGCGCCCCGATGCGCTGCTGCCCACCATGGGCGGCCAAACCGGGCTGAACACCTCGCTCGCGCTCGAAGAGATGGGCGTGCTTGAGAAATTCGGCGTCGAGATGATCGGTGCCAAGCGCGAAGCCATCGAAATGGCCGAAGACCGCAAACTCTTCCGCGAGGCGATGGACCGTTTAGGCATCGAAAACCCCAAAGCCACCATCGTCACCGCGCCCAAGCGCGAGGACGGCAAGAAAGACCTCGCCGCTGGCGTGAACCTCGCCCTTGAGGCGCTGGAATACGTCGGCCTTCCCGCGATCATCCGCCCCGCCTTTACCATGGGCGGCACCGGCGGCGGCGTGGCTTACAACCGCGAGGATTACGAATTCTACTGCCGCTCGGGCATGGATGCCTCGCCGATGGGGCAAATCCTCGTCGATGAGTCGCTGCTGGGCTGGAAAGAATACGAGATGGAGGTGGTGCGCGACACCGCCGACAACGCCATCATCGTCTGCTCGATCGAGAACATCGACCCGATGGGCGTGCATACCGGCGACAGCATCACCGTGGCCCCGGCCCTTACGCTCACGGACAAAGAATACCAGATCATGCGCAACCACTCCATCGCCGTGCTGCGCGAGATCGGGGTGGAGACCGGCGGGTCCAACGTGCAATGGGCCGTGAACCCCGCCGATGGCCGCATGGTGGTGATTGAGATGAACCCGCGCGTGTCGCGCTCCTCGGCGCTGGCGTCCAAGGCAACCGGCTTCCCGATCGCCAAGATCGCGGCGAAGCTTGCCGTGGGCTTCACGCTGGACGAGCTCGACAACGACATCACCGGCGTCACGCCCGCGTCTTTCGAGCCGACCATCGACTATGTGGTCACCAAGATCCCGAAATTCGCCTTTGAGAAATTCCCCGGAGCCGAGCCTTACCTTACCACCGCGATGAAATCGGTGGGTGAGACCATGGCCATCGGCCGCACCATCCACGAAAGCCTGCAAAAGGCGCTGGCCTCGATGGAATCGGGCCTCACCGGCTTTGACGAAGTGGCCATCACCGGTCTCAACAGCGACCTGCCCGGCGACGCGCCTGAGAATATGGCGGCACTCATCAAAGCCGTGTCGGCCCCGACCCCTGACCGGATGCGCACCATTGCCCAAGCGATGCGTCACGGCATGTCCGACGACGATCTGCACGCGCATACCATGTTCGACCCGTGGTTCCTTGCCCGGATCCGCGAGATCATCGAAGCCGAAGAGGGCATCCGCGCCAGCGGTCTGCCCGACGATGCCGATACCTTCCGCGAGTTGAAAATGATGGGCTTCACCGATGCCCGGCTCGCCATGCTGACCGACAGCCGCGAGGCGCAGGTTCGCGATGCGCGACTGGCTCTCGGCGTCAAAGCCGTCTTCAAACGCATCGACACCTGTGCCGCCGAATTCGAGGCCCAAACGCCTTACATGTATTCGACCTATGAGGCCCCGCTGATGGGCGAAGCGGAATGCGAGGCGCGGCCCTCGGACCGCAAAAAGGTCGTGATCTTGGGCGGTGGCCCGAACCGCATCGGGCAAGGCATTGAGTTCGACTATTGCTGTTGCCACGCCTGTTACGCGCTGACGGATGCGGGCTATGAGACCATCATGGTCAACTGCAACCCTGAGACAGTTTCGACCGACTATGACACGAGCGATAGGCTGTACTTTGAGCCGCTGACCTTTGAACACGTCATGGAAATCCTGCGCGTCGAGCAGGAGAACGGCACGCTGCACGGCGTCATCGTTCAGTTCGGCGGCCAGACCCCCTTGAAGCTTGCCAATGGCCTGCAAGAGGCCGGCATCCCGATCCTTGGCACCACGCCCGACATGATCGATCTGGCCGAAGACCGCGAGCGTTTCCAGCAGCTTGTGCTGAACCTTGGCCTGAAACAACCACACAACGGCATCGCCCATTCCGACGCCGAAGCGATGGAAATCGCCAAGGAAATCGGCTTCCCGCTGGTGATCCGCCCCTCCTACGTTCTGGGTGGCCGCGCGATGGAGATCGTCCGCGATCAGGCCAGCCTTGAGCGCTACATCACCAATGCGGTGGTCGTGTCCGGCGACAGCCCCGTGTTGCTCGACAGCTACCTGTCGGGCGCGGTGGAACTGGATGTCGACGCCCTTTGCGACGGCGAGAATGTCCATGTCGCGGGCATCATGCAGCATATCGAAGAGGCGGGCGTTCACTCCGGCGACAGCGCCTGCTCCCTGCCGCCCTACTCGCTCCCGCGCGAAATCATCGCAGAGGTCGAAGAGCAGACCCGCGCGCTGGCAAAGGCGCTTAACGTCGTGGGCCTGATGAACATCCAGTTCGCGGTGAAAGACGGCGAGATCTACCTCATTGAGGTCAACCCCCGCGCCTCGCGCACCGTGCCCTTCGTGGCCAAGGCGACGGACAGCGCCATCGCCTCCATCGCCGCGCGGATCATGGCTGGGGAGCCGCTCAGCAACTTCCCGCAGCGCCCGCCCTACCCCGATCAGGCCGCATATGAAGACACCCTTCCGCTGGGCGATCCGATGACATTGGCCGACCCGAATATGCCGTGGTTCTCGGTCAAAGAAGCGGTTCTGCCCTTCGCCCGTTTCCCCGGCGTCGACACGCTTTTGGGGCCGGAAATGCGCTCCACCGGCGAGGTCATGGGCTGGGACCGCGACTTCCCCCGCGCCTTCCTCAAGGCACAGATGGGCGCTGGCAACCCACTGCCGCGCAACGGCTGTGCCTTCCTCTCTGTCAAGGACGCCGACAAGGGCCAAAATATGCTGGAGGCCGCGGAAATCCTGCTGGACCAAGGCTTTACCCTGATCGGCACCCGCGGCACCGCGGAATGGCTCACCGCCAATGGCCATGCCTGCGATGTGGTGAACAAGGTCTACGAGGGACGCCCCGACATCACCGACATGATGAAAAACGGCGATGTACATCTGGTGATGAATACCACCGAAGGCGCGCAGGCGGTCGAAGACAGCAAGTCGATCCGCTCTATCGCGCTTTACGACAAGATCCCCTACTTCACCACCGCCGCAGGCGCCCATGCCGCGGCACTGGCGATCAAGGCGCAGGCCGAGGATGCAATCGGTGTGAAAGCGCTTCAGGGGTAAGAAATCGGGGCTGTCCATTGGGCAGCCCCTTTTTTCAGGCGGCGCAGTGCCCGCTTAGCTGATGACGCACCTTATCCAGCAAAGCTGGGGCGCGAAACGCATCCTTGTGGCATGCGACACGCTGACCTCTTTGGCCTCCAAGCCGATCTGCGCAATCGGTTCGTGGGTAAAACTTGTCTCGACCAGCACCAGACGGTCGCCATCGGCCATCAGCGGCACGCGCTCACGCGAGAGACCGGCGATAAAGTCGAGATCGAGCAGGCTGTCCAGACCGACCCCCTGCGAGAAATCCACCGCGAGGATCCGACGGCCCAGACTGTCACAGTCCAGAATGCAGCGCACCTGAGTGATCCGCAAAGAGACCTCATACCCGGTGAGCTGCTCTGCGACCGATTGCAGCCCCAATAGGTCAGCGGCGGTGATTGGCGTCGTCTGGCGCGACAGGCTGTCGGCGATGACGGCGGTGGCATCGGTCGCCATCCCGCGCACCCGAAAGGCATCCGTGAAGGTCAGCATCGCCATGATTGACCAAACCAGCAAAGGCAGCAGCACCAAGAAGGCAATCGTCTGGCTGCCCTCTTCGGATTGGAAAAAACGCTCTAAAGAAATCGCCCTCATCCGCGTGGCTCCGTTACGAAAGCGGTGGTGACCCGCACGCCGTATTGCCCGTCGGACCCTTCGGGCAGTTGACGGCCCAAACCGGTCCCCGGCAAAAGTGGCTCAAAAAGACGACATACGCGCATCATCATCAGATTGTTCTGCTGGCCGGGCAGAAAGCCGTTTGCCGGGTCGAAATCTTCGTCCCGGTCCACGCAAGGCGCAGGCCCGCCCAAGTCGGCCCAATCCGCAATCGGCATGGCGCGCATCTCGATCCGGATATTTTCTAGGCAGCCCGCATCAAAGACCGAACGCTCGCAAATCAGCGCTTTCATCGCGTCATAGCCCGGCGTGGCGCCAGTCGCCAGACGCACGTCCCGCACGGCCAAATTGGTAGCACGGCGCAGCATGATCTCCCGCGCGCTCCACAGACCGGTCTCAAGCGCAAGGAAGAAGAAGTAAAAGACCAGCGGCAACAGAATGACGAACTCAACGGTGACCCCGCCCGCCTCGGACCGGCGAAAGCGGTCTTTGAGAAAGCGGATCATTTCGTCAGCCTCAGCATAGAGATGGACGCGGCGATCATGTCGAATGCGGTTTGGATTTCCAAACCCTGAACGTCGAAGTAATGGGCCTCGGATGAGGCGCAATCTTTCAGGAGGTTGAGTGAATTCGTGTTATCGACATCCATGCCGATGGAATAAATAACAACCCCCGCGGCATTAGCCACGCCGCAAATTTGGCGGAGGCGTCGGTCTTTTTCCGTAGCATCAACCGTCCACTGAACATAGTCGCGATAAAGCGCCGCGCGGTAACTCCAATAGTTATCGAAGCGCCGCCCGTACATGTTGTAGCCATAGTAATAAGGTGACATTTCCGCCCAGACTTCGGGCCAATCGAGACGCTCTTCACTGGCCCGGTCCGCAAAGCGGTAGCCTGAGTTGTTGGCGATTGTGTCAGTGCTCCACATGCGCTGGCTTCCAAATGGATGCTGAGCATAGAAATAGGCTTCGGGATAAGTTCTGTCGCCGTCGTTCTCAGACCAGTTCTCCGAAGATTCTACAGTGTAATACGTGCTGCTACCGTAGGTCGTTCTGATCAAATCTGATCGACCCGATGCGAATTCGGGCTTCAAGCGATATTCCTCGCGGTTCTCCCCGTCGGTCATTAGCACCAATACCTTCATGCTATTGTCGGCACCATAGACATGAGGACGCCCCTGAAATGCCGGGTCGATCTGGCCCGCGGCGATCAATCCCGAAACGGGATCTTGTGCCGATGGATCTAGCAGGGCGAGCCCCCATTTTGCTCCCATATCGATTGAAGTCGAACCCAAACCGGTGAGCGCGGAAATTTGGGTCTTTAACTCGGCAGGGGAACTCGACAGAGGTGTCACCGCAAAACCCCCATCGAAACGGCACACCCACTGTCCTGTCATCGGCGTCCAAGTGGAGTCGCTGCCAATGAGGAAATGACCGGTGCGCTGCAATTCCGCCCTCGTGTTGATCCCTAGATTGGTGAAGTCGCTCGCATCAAAGTCGACGCAATGTGAATAGTCATGCTCCTGAGTGGCCGTATACTGGCCCAACAACGCCGAGCCGGGGTTCACCTTGGTCGAATACGGAACGAGCGAAATCGATACACGCCCCTCTTCGGAATCGCTCAGGATCGTCTCTACAAAATCACTGGCCGCATTTTTGAGCAGGTCAAGTTTGATCATCCTACTGCCGTCGCTGGACCTTTCCGTCATCGACCCCGACACGTCGAGCACGAGCGAAATCTCGATATCTTCCACCCGCTCGGTCGCCTCTGACGTGATCGTCATGCCAAGCGTGTCGATGTCGAAAAATCGAAAGAAATAGGTGTTCAGCCCGGCGGGAAGCGAGGCTTCGACCGTCCGTCCCACCAAAATGCCGCCGATCTTTTCTTCGCTCGTGTCGATCGCCACCTCGGAGGGGTCAAGCCCCGCAGACGTCAGGTAGCTGCGCACGACCTCTTCGGGGTCGAGGTTTTGCGACAGGCTGGCCGCGGCCAGCACGGCATTGTCGAGGTGGGTCTGAAATGTGGTCCGCGTCCGCTCGTGGTTCGCCAGATCCACGGCCAGACCGCCAAAGATCGTAATGCCGAAAAACACGACCAACATAAGGACCAGCATCCCGCCGGCCTCGTCCTTGGAAAAACGCTTCACCCGATCGAAAAGCATTCGACTAATAACTTTGCGCCTCATGACACCTCTCTTTTTCGGAGGTTGAATTCGTGAGCAAATTCTGTGCTCTAGGCTGCGGCATCCGTCATTGATGGACCTGTAAATCACGCGCCGAAATGGCCGCCGCCCTTAAAAAAATCTGTCTGTTCTCGTTCAATTAATGACTGCTAACGAGCGATCACTGCGCCCTGCCGGTTGCATAGTCAAGCCAGCGCGTATCGTCATAGGCGATCAAATTTTTCAACTGTAGCGGCTTTCACACGCCTGCCACCTCAAAGCCGTGGCAAGTCCCGCGCGGTTTCGCTAAAGTATGAAACCTGCACCTTGCTGCCCCTGCATCAGAGTGCGCCGACCATGACAACGGCCCCTTGCAATTCCACCGGGGCTGCTCAGCTTTAGTAGACCAGCCACGCCGTTGGAGAGAAAGGGATCACACCGATGTATCAAGCCGCCATCACCGGCACGGGCGTTTTCACGCCTCAGCAGACCATCACCAACGCCGAACTGGTCGAAGCCTTCAACGCCTATGCCGACCTCTACAACGCCGAGAATGCCGAGGCGATCGACGCAGGCACCCTAGAGGCCAAGGCGCATTCCTCGGAAGAGTTCATCGTCAAAGCCAGCGGCATTGAGCAGCGCTATGTCATGGACAAATCCGGCGTGTTGGACCCCAATGTCATGCACCCCCTGCTGCGCCAGCGCGCGGATGAGGAACCCTCCCTAATGGCGGAAATGGCGGTTGATGCTGCGCAAAAGGCGCTCGCTGCCGCTCGAAAGTCCGCCGATGATGTGGATGCGGTGATCTGCGCGGCTTCCAATCTTGAGCGCGCCTACCCCGCCGTGGCCATCGAAATTCAAGAGCTTCTGGGCGTGAAGGGTTTTGCCTTCGACATGAACGTAGCCTGTTCTTCGGCCACATTCGGCATTCAGGCGGCGGCTGATATGATCCGCTCCGGCTCCATCCGCTCTGCCTTGGTGGTGAACCCGGAAATTTGTTCAGCCCACCTCGAATGGCGCGACCGGGATTGCCACTTCATCTTTGGCGATGTCGCCACCGCCACTCTGCTGGAGCGTGCCGAAGATGTCGAAGGCCCCTGTTTCGATGTCATCTCTACCCGCTGCGCGACTGAGTATTCTAACAACATCCGAAACAACAATGGCTTCCTCCGCCGGTCCCGCCCCGACGGGCTGAGCGACCGACGCGACATGCAGTTCATGCAGAATGGGCGCAAAGTGTTTAAGGAAGTGTTGCCCATGGTGGCCGATCATATCGGCGGGCATATGGCCGACAATGGGCTGGAGTCCGACGACCTTAAACGCATTTGGCTGCATCAGGCGAACAAATCGATGAACGATTTCATCGGGCGCAAGGTGCTGGGCCGGGAGCCAGAGCTGGGCGAACAGCCCAACATTCTGCAAGACTACGCCAACACCTCCTCCGCTGGGTCGATCATCGCTTTTGCGAAGAATTCCGATGACCTGCAAGACGGGGACACGGGGCTGATCTGCTCTTTCGGGGCGGGCTATTCCGTTGGATCGGTGATCGTTAAAAAGCGCGGTTAACCGCCCGCGCCTTGCCCCGCCCGCTCGTGAGATCGGGTCGGGGTTTCTATCTTGATCCGCTGTCATGGGCGGCGTAACACCCTGCCCATGGCAAAGCTCTACTTCAATTACTCCACCATGAACGCTGGCAAATCCACGGTGCTGCTACAGGCGGCGCATAACTATGTGGAGCGCGGCATGGTGCCCTATCTGCTGACCGCGCAGTTCGACAATCGCGCGGGCGAAGGGCGCATCGCCTCGCGCATCGGCATCGGGCAAGAGGCCGATACTTTCGCCCCGGGCGAAGACCTTTTGGCTAAGATCGAAGCCCGGTTGGAGCAAGGCCCCTGCGCCTGTATCTTCGTCGATGAGGCGCAGTTTCTTGAGGTCGAGCAGGTCTGGCAACTGGCCCGCGCGGTGGATGATCTGGGCGTGCCGATCATGTGCTTTGGGCTGCGGGTCGATTTCCGGGGTGAGCTTTTCCCCGGCTCGGCCACGCTGCTGGCGCTGGCCGATGAGATGCGCGAAGTGCGCACCATTTGCCATTGCGGCAAGAAGGCCACAATGGTCGTGCGCCGCGACGCCGAAGGGCAAGCGATGCGCGACGGCGCGCAGGTGCAGATCGGCGGGAACGAGACCTATGTCTCACTCTGCCGCAAACACTGGCGCGCCGCCGTGGGCGATGGTTAAACCCGGTTCGGCGGGGTCTCTCCGTCGATAAAGGCTTGCAGATTGGCCACCGCCATCAGCCCCATATCGACACGAACCTCATGCGCCGCCGTGCCCAGATGCGGCAGCAGCACAACATTGTCGAGATCGCGCAGCGCCTGCGGGACTTTTGGTTCAAATTCATAGACATCCAAACCCGCGCCGCCGATGCGCCCCGCTTGCAAGACTTCGATCAATGCGGCCTCCTGCACCACATCGCCGCGGGCGATGTTGATCAGATGGGCATGGGGCTGCATCGCGCCCAAAACGGTCTCATCGATCAAATGCCGCGTCTCACCGCCGCCGGGGACGGCGACGACAAGCACATCAACAGCCTCGGCCAGCGCAGTCAGGCTTTCGACACGGGTGGCCGGGAAATCCAACTCCTTCGCGCTGCGGTTAAAATAACTGACCTGCATCTCGAACCCATAGTGACACCGCCGCGCGATGGCCTGCCCGATCCGGCCCATGCCGACGATGCCAACCCGCTTGCCGGTAAGGTGCAACCCCAGCATCTGCGTCGGGTGCCACCCTTCCCATGCGCCCGAGCGGACCAACCGCTCCCCTTCGGCGGCGCGGCGGGCGGACATCAGCATGAGTGTCATGGCGACATCCGCCGTGGCATCGGTGACGGCGCCGGGCGTGTTGGTCACCTCCACCCCCGCCGCGCGGGCCGCGGCGGCGTCGATATGGTTATACCCAACGCCGAAATTCGCGAGGATCTTGCAGCGTGGGGCGGGCACATCGGCAAAGACTTCGGCCGAGAATACATCCCCCAAGGTCGGCATTACCCCGTCATAGTCGCGCAAAGCCGCGCGCATTTCCGCGGCCGAGAGGGGCGCGGTTTCCTCGCGAACGGTTACCTCGCAACCCGTCAACGTGCTGGTGACCTCCTTGGGCAAGGGTCTGGCAATCAGTATCTTTTTCAATGCATCCGCCCTCCTTCGGGCACTTTTTGATCGGGCGACAAGAGCACGATCTCTCCGTCCTTATCCGGCAGGCCAAGCACCAGCACTTCGGACATGAAAGGCCCGATCTGGCGCGCGGGGAAGTTCGCCACGGCCATGACCTGCCGCCCCACCAGCGTTTCGGGGTTATAATGCGCCGTGATCTGGGCAGAGGTCTTACGCTCCCCAATCTCAGCGCCGAAATCCACCCAGAGTTTGATCGCCGGTTTGCGCGCTTCGGGAAAGGCTTCGGCCCGGGTCACGGTGCCGACGCGAATGTCGACCTTGAGAAAATCGTCAAAAGTGATCTCAGCCATTGGCCAACTCCCGCGATCTGTCTGCGGCAGCGGCCACGGCGCGTTTCAACAAAGGCGGGAAGCCCTCGGCCTCATCCATCAGCACTTCAAGCGCCGCTTGGGTCGTGCCATTGGGGCTGGTCACGTTGACGCGAAGCTGGGCGGGGTCTTCTTCGGCCTGCATCGCCAGCGCCCCTGCCCCGGCCACGGTCGCCTTGGCCAATTGCATGGCCAGTTCTTCGGGCAAGCCTTGGGCCACCCCGGCGGCGGCCATGCATTCGATCATGTGAAAGACATAGGCTGGGCCCGAGCCGCTGACCCCCGTGACCGCGTCGATCTGCGCCTCTTCCGACAGACGCACAACCTCGCCCACGGCGCTGAGCAGGGTCTCAGCCTCATCCAAAGACCGGCTGCCCGCCTTGGCGTTGCCAACGATGGCGGTGATCCCTTTGGAAATGGCAGCGGGGGTATTGGGCATGGCCCGAACGATGGGTGTGTCGCCGCCAAGGACGCTTTCGAAATAGCCGATGGTGGTGCCCGCTGCGACGCTGACGAAAAGCGTCTCCCCATTGCCCATCGCCTGAAGCGTCGGCAGCGCGTCCGCCATCATCTGTGGTTTGACCGCTACCAGCACCACCGCTGGCGCAGCAGGCAGATCGGCGTTCAGGTTCACGGCCGTGCTTTGCAGCCAATCGGAGGGCTTGGGGTCCACGACCCAAACCGAGCTTGCAGGCAGTCCCTTTGCCAGCCAGCCTTCCAACATGGCGGATCCCATTTTGCCACAGCCCAGCAAAACCAAGCCATCGTGCGCCACTCTGCCGTCTTTCATCGTCATCCCCCGAAGTTGTTCGGGGACTTTGTTACGCCCGGCCGTAAGCCTCTGCAATGGCGACGTCCATCGCGGCCTTGGGGGTTTGATCGCCCCAGACGAGCAATTGCAGCGCGGGGTAGTAGCGTTCGGCGCTCATGACAGCGGCACCGATCATCGTATCAATCTGCTCTGGCCCCGCGACCTGCCCACCGGCCAGCACCAAGCCGTAACGGTAGACCATCAACTGCTGATCCGGCCAGAAACTGAACGCCCCCGCCCAGCATTGATCGTTGACGAGGTTTAACAATTCGTAAAGCTGCGGAAGTTTTTCGGCAGGCGGCTCCATCTCGAAGGTGCAAATCAGGCGCAGCGTTTCGTCATAGGCAGACCATGCCAGCGTTATCGAATATGTTCGCCATTGCCCTTCGACAGCCATGGCGATCTGGTCATCCGCCACGCGGTCGAACTCCCAATCATGGTGCGCCGCGATATTTTCAACGATATCAATCGGGTGAACGTCTTCTTCAAGGTAATGCTCGGACAGGGCCATTTCGCCACCTCTCAATCTGTTCCACGGGGCGGGACGTGGCCCACCATTCATGGAAGCCTGCACAAATAGGCGTGTAGGTTCACATCACCTATACAAGATATGGTGCTTCTAGCGGAACAGTCTGGCAAGGTTTTTCTTGGGGATAACCACAATTGATAGGGGATAACCGCAATAACTTGTGGGTAAATCGCGGAAAACGTCTACAATTTGGAGAGAGGTGCTGCGCCGGGGCAAGATTAGCCTCTGCCGGCGCGGAGGATCGCCGCCCCAACCTTGGGGGCGGCAGATCAGATTTGGCCTGGGCTCGGGCCTCAGCCCTTGGTTTCGAGCTTGTCGAGCCGCGCTTTCAGCGCTTCGTTCTCTTCGCGGGCCTTTTGCGCCATGGCACGCACCGCGTCGAATTCTTCGCGGGTGACAAAATCACGATCAGCGAGCCAACGGTCGAGCATGCCCTTCATGGCAGTCTCGGCCTCATCCTTGGCACCTTGGGCGACGCCCATCGCGTTTGTCATCATCTGTGATACGTCATCGAAAAACTTGTTACGGGTCTGCATGTCTGGCCTCCGGAGGTTTGTTAGCCTCTATATGGGGCGCGAAGCCCTTACTCGCAAGGTTGACTTCCCCGCGTGGCCTTGCTCAATCAGCACCATGATAGCAATGCTCCCCTTCCCCGATATCGCGCCGGAAATTTTTTCGGTTAACCTGTTTGGTGCCACCTTCGCGCTGCGCTGGTATGCGCTGGCCTATATCGTGGGCATTCTGCTGGGCTGGCGCATCGCCACCGCAGCGGTAAAGCGCCCACAACTGTGGAAGAATGACACGCCCGTCATGAAGCCCGGTCAGGTCGAGGACCTGCTCTTTTGGGTTATTCTGGGCGTGATCCTTGGCGGGCGGTTGGGCTATGTGCTGTTTTATCAACCAGCCTATTACCTGTCGAACCCCGCCGCGATCTTGCAGCTTTGGGAGGGCGGCATGTCCTTCCATGGTGGGGCGCTTGGGGTCATTCTGGCCGGGCTCTTCTATACTTGGCGGCATCGCATCCCGGTGATCTCGACCGGAGATATGGTGTGTTTGGGGTTGGCGCCGGGCCTGTTTCTGGGGCGGCTGGCGAATTTCATCAACGCCGAGCTCTGGGGCCGTCCGACCGATCTGCCTTGGGGCGTGGCCTTCCCCGGTGAGGCAGCGCAGTTCTGCCCCGACGTGGCCGGCATCTGCGCCCGGCACCCCTCGCAACTCTATGAGGCGCTGCTGGAGGGGCTGGTCTTGGGCGGCGTGCTGATCTGGATGGCATGGAAACGCGGCGCGCTGAAAACGCCCGGCCTGATCGGCGGCACCTTCCTTGCGGGCTATGGCGCGGCACGTTTCGCGGTTGAGTTCCTGCGCCAGCCAGATGCGCAATTCGTCACCCCCGGCAACCCACTGGGGCTGGCGTGGCATATCGGCGGCTGGGGGCTGACCATGGGGCAAATCCTATCGCTGCCAATGATCGCCGTAGGCATCTTTTTGATCATTCGGGCGCGGCGGCAGGCATGAGCCTGAAGGACCATCTGCTCACGCGGATCGCACTGGAAGGGCCGATGCGGCTGGACGACTATATGCAGTCCTGCCTGTTGCATCCCGACTGGGGCTATTACACGACCCGCGCGCCCTTTGGCGCAGAGGGGGATTTCATAACGGCGCCGGAGATCAGCCAGGTGTTTGGCGAGTTGATCGGCCTGTCGCTGGCGCAAAGCTGGCTGGATCAGGGTGCGCCCGCGCCTTTCACGTTGGCCGAGCTTGGGCCGGGGCGCGGCACATTGATGGCCGATATGCTGCGCGCCTGCGCGCAGGTGCCGGGATTTCTGGCCGCTGCGAAGATTACGCTGGTCGAAGCCTCCCCCGCTCTGCGCGACGTGCAGCGTGAGACGTTGCAAGGCCATGACATCACTTGGTTGGATAGCGCTGCAGACTTGCCCGATGCGCCGCTTTTCCTGATTGCGAATGAGTTTTTCGACGCGCTGCCGATCCGCCAGTTCATCCGCCAAGGCGCGGGCTGGGCGGAGCGGCGGGTCGGCGCGGCAGAGGGCGCGCTGACCTTCGGCCTTGGGCCCGTGACCCCACAGCCCGCCCTCACGCACCGGCTGGAGGATACGAAGGACGGCGATCTGGTCGAGCTTTGCGCCCCAGCGGCAGAGATCATGCAACAGATCGGCAGCCGCATCGCAGCCCATGGCGGCGCCGCGCTGATCGTCGACTATGGCGATTGGCGGGCCTTGGGCGACACCCTGCAAGCATTGGCGAACCACGCCACCGTAGACCCGCTGGCCAGCCCCGGTCACGCCGATCTGACCGCTCATGTCGATTTCGAGGCGCTCGCCCTCGCCTGCCCGTGCCCCCATAGCCGCGTCGTCACCCAAGGCGTCTTTCTTGAGCGTTTGGGCATCACCCCCCGCGCGCAGAAATTGGCCGAACTCCTGACCGGTGACGCGCTTGGCAGCCACATTGCCGCACATCGGCGGTTGACGCATCCGGCGGAAATGGGAAACCTGTTCAAAGTAATGGGGCTCTACCAAAAAGGTCAGACCCCGCCCCCGGGGACAGAAGTATGACGCTCGAAATTCTCACATCAGATGCGCTTGCCCCTCTGCGGCACGGGTTTTTCACCCGCCGTGGCGGCGCGTCATCGGGGGTGTTTTCCGGGCTGAACTGCGGCAGCGGCAGCTCGGACCAGTCCGAGATCGTGCGCATCAACCGCGCCCGCGCCGCCGAGGCGATGGGCCTCCCCGCCGACCACCTTGTCGGGGTGCATCAGGTGCATTCTGCCACCGTCGTTACCGTGACGGAGCCACGCGACGACAAGCCCCGCGCCGATGCGCTGGTGACCAAAACCCCCGGCATCGCCCTGTCGATCCTGACCGCTGATTGCCAGCCCGTGCTCTTTGCGGATGCGCAGGCCGGTGTGGTCGGCGCGGCCCATGCAGGCTGGCGCGGCGCGCTTGATGGAATACTTGAGGCGACCGTCGATGCGATGGTTGATCTGGGCGCCACGCGCGAAAAGATCACTGCGGTGATTGGCCCCTCGATCAGCCAGCGCGCCTATGAGGTCGGGCCAGAGTTTCTCGACAACTTCATGAGCGCCGACCCCGAGTTTGCCCGTTACTTTGCCCAAGGCGAAGGTGACCGTCTGCATTTCGACTTGCCGGGCTTTGGCCTGAACCGTCTGCGCGCGGCGGGTGTGGGTCATGCGGAATGGACGCGGCATTGCACCTATGCCGACGCCACGCGATTCTATTCCTACCGGCGCACGACCCACGCCAAAGAGGCTGACTATGGCCGCCTGCTCTCGGCCATCACGCTCTGAACGGGGCGAGATTGGGGCGATGGTCGCCCGTTTCATGCCGCATTGCTGTCGCTAAACTGGACGTAATCGCATCCGGTTTGATCAATTGTTTCCTGATCTGGCGATAACTGTAGGATTTTAAACACTTTATAGATTGTGGCCTACGCGCCCCAAAGCGCCCAACTTAGCCGTCAAATTCGCGCAAGTTTCTCACCCATCGTCAAAAACCGGCCCGATTGCACTGCGATAGTGAATCCAACGATGCCCGCAT
>NZ_LWER01000456.1:0-46668 GCF_001634775.1 Sulfitobacter sp. HI0027 | reverse complement strand
CCCTAGTACGAGAGGACCGGGGTGAACGATCCACTGGTGGACCAGTTGTTATGCCAATAGCAGTGCTGGGTAGCTATGATCGGACAGGATAACCGCTGAAGGCATCTAAGCGGGAAGCCCCCCTCAAAACAAGGTATCCCTGAGAGCCGAGGTAGACCACCTCGTCGATAGGCCAGAGATGTAAGCGTGGTAACACGTTCAGTTGACTGGTACTAATTGCTCGATAGGCTTGATTTGATCCAGTAGAAGCAAGACTTCAACTTATCAATCAAAAGCATACACATACAATCAGTGGTACATGACTTGGACAAACAACGCTCAGCGCTGCAGTGGTGACCCCGTCGCTCTGCTGCGCAGAGCGCTTTATCAGGAATTTATTTGGTTTGGTGATCATAGCGCGAGCAAAACACCTGGTCCCATCCCGAACCCAGCCGTTAAGTGCCGTAGCGCCGATGGTACTGCGTCTTAAGACGTGGGAGAGTAGGTCATCGCCAAACCTAATAAGTTCCTGATAAAAACAGTATCTCTCCACGATCAACAGAATAACAAAACCGCCGTAGCTATTAAGCTGCGGCGGTTTTGTGTTTTTTTTGGGGGGCGAATGGAGCGTTATCGGCACGTCTCTGTGCCCCCAAACTCACGCGCGAACTTCGGCGAAGCGAAAGTTAAGGGCGCTGCGTAAAATCTCAAGAAAAATCTAAATTCTATGTACGAATGCCCTTGCAGCCCTCGCACTATAAGTCTAAACGAAGGGCATTGGCGCGGGATGGAGCAGCCCGGTAGCTCGTCAGGCTCATAACCTGAAGGTCGTAGGTTCAAATCCTACTCCCGCAACCAGCTTCATTTGCCCGCCGGAGTCATCTTCGGCGGGCAAATCATGTCCAGATCGAGCCCCCGCAACCAGCTTGATTTGCATGAGGTCGTCCGGCGAAAGCCCGGCGGCCTTTTTGCTTGTCTGGCAGAGACTTAGGATACCGGCCAGATCGCCCTCGATGTCCATGACGAAGCCGCTGGCTTCATCGGACGACGGGTGCAGCACGATCCGGTCGATCAGGCCGCGCAGAATCTCCACCGCTTCATGCTGCGCGTTTTTATCGGCGAGTGACTCACGCAGCCGCATCACTCCCTGGCGATAGCGCTCCCCCATAGACGGATGCAGCAACGGCTTTTCCTCCTTGGGCTCGGCCTCAAGTCGTTTCTCGATCTCGGCGCGCTCGGCTTCCAGCGCGATCATGCGGTCCTTCACGCGCTCGGCAGGCACGCCGTCGCAGATGGCATCGATCATCCGGTCAAGCTCCCGGATGACCTTCTGGAGCCGCGCCTCATCCTTCGCGCGGTTGCCGCTCTCGGCCATGCGCAGCGCATTCATGTGCCGGGTGTATTCTTCGCAGAAAACCGCCAGCAGCTTGTCATCCATCAGGCGGTGCTGAAGGCCGTTCAAAACCGAGGCTTCCAGCACGTCGCGGCGGATCGTGCGCTTGCTCTCGCAGGTGCCTTTGTTGCGCGCACTGGCGCAGCCAAAATGTTGCTGGCTGATCTTTACGAACGTGCTGCCGCAGCAACCACATTTGATCAGGCCGGAAAGCAGGAAGCGGGGCCGGCGACGGTCCCAGAAACCTTCTGCTTTGGATTTGTCCTGCTTGCCGAGTGCCGTGGCATCCTGACGCGCTTTCACCTTCTGCCATAGATCATCGTCGATGATCCGCAGATGCGGCACATCCTGCACGATCCACTGATCGGGCGGATTGAGGCGAGACAGGCGCTTGCCCGTCTCGGGGTCCTTGACGTAGCGCAGGCGGTTCCAGACCAGCCGCCCGATATAGAGCTCATTGTTCAGGATGCCGGTGCCGCGATCCTTGTTGCCATGGATCGTGGACGGCCCCCACGTCTTGCCGGTCGGCCCTGGCACGTGCTCGGCATTCAGCGTCTTCGCGATCACACGCGGGGACGTGCCAGCAGCATACTCGTTGAAGATGCGGCGCACGATATCGGCCTGATCTTCGTTGATCTTGCGATCTCCGCGTTCGGGTTCGCCTGCGGCGTTGACCTTGCGGACGACATCATACCCATAAGAATTGCCGCCGCCGGATTTTCCGGCTTCGACACGACCGCGCAGACCGCGCCGCGTCTTGTCCGACAGGTCTTTGAGGAAGAGGGCGTTCATAGTGCCCTTCAGGCCGATATGCAGCTCGCTGACCGCCCCTTCGCTAAGCGTGATGATCTGCACGCCTGCAAAGCTCAGCCGTTTGAAGACGGCGGCAATGTCTTCCTGATCGCGGGAAATTCTGTCCAGCGCTTCGGCGAAAACCACCTGAAACTTGCCCGCCATGGCATCCTGCAAGAGCTGCTGGATACCGGGCCGCATGAGGCTGGCGCCGGAAATGCCGTGATCGGCGTAGTGCTGCGTCACCGCCATGCCCTCGCGCTCCACGCGTTCGGCGCACAGCCTGATCTGATCCTCGACCGAGGAGGCCGACTGCATATCGGTCGAATAGCGGGCGTATATGACGGCTGGAATCATGGCGGCGCTCATGAGGATGAGCCTTTCGGCGAATGCGAGGTCTGGGTTTTGCTTGCCTCATAATCAGCCTCGGCCGCCATTTTGGCAAGAGTCCGAACCAGTGCGCGCAGCTTCTCGTCAACCGCCGCACGTTGCGCGGGGCGCGCCAGTTCTGTTTTCTCCTCCAGCTCGTGGGCCATGGCCATCCATCTTCCGCGCTTGGTTGGCGATCCGTCTTCATCTTTTCAGATAGGTTCATGGTCCCCCCAATACTTGGACACGGATTGGACACCGCCTCCGGCCGTGCAGGCCGGCCGGCCTGCATGGCCGATCGGTGAAAACATTAGGGACGCGGCGCAGGATTTATGCGGATTGCGATTTCGCGCCGGATATTTTGCAGGTTTGCTGCATGCGCGAAGTGCTCGTGCGAGCCCAACTCACAGCTTTCCAGTTGTGCTTGTGCCTGGCGGAACAGGACATGCAGGTCCGGAAGGGATTGCTGCGCCAGCGCGGCGCGGGTGAATATCTCAGTCATAACGGCGACTCCTTGTCTGTATCGAGAGCCCCGACCATCGAGGCCTTTCGCCGTCCCCCGTCATCATCATCGGCCATAGAAGGCCCTCATGGACGGGGTGGAGAACAGATAAGGAGAGAAGTGCCGTGTGGGGTATTCACCAGCCCGATTGCAAATCAGCGAAGCCAACCTCGTATCAAAGTTCGCTACACGCAACCGCTGCAACGTACGGTCAGCGCGCGTTTCGCACATGCAGCAAATATAAAATGCAAAATATTATTAACAGAAAATTAATTACCATAATGGGAAAATGGCATTAGGAGAGCATTACAGAAATGTCCAAGAAGAAAACAGGAAAAGGGCGCGCTGGTATTACCGTTGACTATGCCAAGATGGGCGTCATGACCATCGAAGAGTTGAAGCAAGCGCTTTGGACCGATTTACAGATTCTGAAGGATGAGCGTCGCGTCAAATACATTGTCGCCCCACGGCTCAAGCTCCAGCCGACGGACGAGAGCGGAGACCCCGTGCCGGTGCGCGACCGTGACGGAAAAGCCCTCCACCGCATGCATACGAGCCATTATAGACCGGCGTGCATGGACTACGACTTTAGCTAAAGATGGAAAGGGGGTAACGATGAAGCCGCCATACTACATAGGACTGGACAGCGCGCGCGAAGTTCTTGCCGAGATTGGAATCGAACTTAACGAGCAGCAAATAAAACGGGCTGCCAATCCTGATTTATACGGACGCCGGAAATTGCCGTTTTTCGTTGATCCGATCGACGGAAGGCTCAAAATCGAAAAGCAAAGTCTTGTGGATATCTACAGGCAGGCGCAAATAGATGCAGAAAATAGTCTTCGTGATTGATACTTTATGAACCGTATTTGACAATTGTTGAACCGTTTTTATGAATAGCATTTTGAAATCATGGCAGACATCAGGAGAAGAGAGACGCCAGCGGGCGTTACATATCAGGTAAGGTATCAGAGCAGGTCAACAAAGTCCGGATACCAGTACAAGACGTTTCACTCCCTGAAAGCGGCACGCGCCTTCCTGGAAAGCGGCAAGACGCAAGCTGCAACAGAAACGACCCATCCCGAGATCGACACGGTTGCCAAGGCTGCCGACTGGTGGCTCCGCATCTGTGAAAAGGAAGGGCTGAACGGCCGCGAGCCCGTGACCTACTACACCCTTAAGAACTACAGCTACCGCGCACGGTTCATCGAAGATTATGACTGGAAGAAGGGTCTACGCCAGATCACGGCGCCCGATGTGGTCGCGTTCCGCTCCTGGTTGCTTCAGAGCGGCGTCAGCCGGTCCCTTGCGTCCAAAGTCCTTTCTGTTCTTCATTCGATCATGAAAGAGATGACCATTCGCGGTGTCATCCCGTACAACGTCGCGTCCGGGATCAGCATTCGTCAGGAATCCCGTTACACCGAGCCTGTCACCATCCCCAGTAAGAACGATGTCATGGCCTTGTTGAACACGGCCGACGCGCTCGCCGCATCGACAAACGCCCAGACTGCAAGAACATGGCAGCGATATCGTCCGATCCTCTATCTCGCTGCAGACTCGGGTATGCGGCCTCAAGAATACCTTGCGCTGAGCCGGAGCAGCATCTGCGACAAAGGGGTGTCGGTGGACCGCGCAATCGACGGAAGCGGTCGCACGATCTCGGTGACGAAAACGAAGGCCGGGCGGCGTTTCATCGATCTTTCGCCGGAGACGGTGGCGATGCTTCGCCATTACGTTGAGCACCATAGCGTGCCGAATGACTATGACCTCGTGTTTCCTGCGCAGAATGGAAAATGGATGTGCCGAAAGAACTGGCAGCGCCGCGGATTCAACGTCGCCTGCGTAGAAGCCGGCTTGACCAATATCGAGGTTATCAACGGTAAGAAGGTCGAAAAACCGCGTTATCGCCCCTATGATCTCCGCCATTTCTTCGCTTCAATGCTTATCGAGCGCCAGCTAAATCTAAAGAAGATTCAATCCCTGATGGGCCATAATAGTATTGAGACCACCTTGAATGTCTACGGGCACTTGCTCGAAGATGGCGACGATGATAAAATCACTAACGTCGGTATGCTCGGCACCTTGCTGAATTGACTATTTGTGGCGCAGTTGTGGTCTGAAAGACTTATCTATTAAGGCTTACAGCTATTTTGTCTCAATGGGGTGCAAGGGGTCGGAGGTTCGAATCCTCTCGCTCCGACCATAATAAAATCAATAACTTAGCGGCATATTCTGTAAGGAAACCCCTCATTTCCCCGATTTTTGCCACAAATAGCGACCCGCTGTAACCCGCATGAATCCGCCATTCTCTTTTTCGCTCTGCCACAACTTGTGGCGCGTTTGTGGCAAGACTTGAGAAGCTCGCATGCCGTTTTCGCGGAGCAGCGCTCCCCGTTATTGCAGACAGCTACGGTCATCATCCGGGCGCCTGCCGGTTCCATTCTTGTCATTTGCCACAATGCGCCGCAATTCAGCGCGCGGTCTATCCTGTTTGCAGCGGGTTCAGAATGCACCGGGGCGGGCGTACTCTTGTTTGCGGTATGCCATCCAGAGAACTGTCCTTCCGGACGATGATCCTGTTCGGTGAACAATGCCGGGTTGCCGCGTCGCGGTAACGTTCCGGCACGGTCATGTCGCCTTCCGTAAAGGCGTTCCTCAAGTTTCAGACGCATCAATGGCCGGGCGCGCCGTCCGGTCAACGGCCTGCCCGCACCATCCGTCTCCGCCTTCGGCTCCACCGGACCGTGTTGGCCGTACACGCGCCTGACGGCGCGATGACCAGCCGTCTTATCCGCCCGTCCTTCCGTGACGCGTCTTGAGGAAACGCCAAACGGAAGGAGAAAGACATGACCAGCAAGACCGAAAAGAACCGCGCAGACATCTACACCCGCATCACCAACCAAATCGTCACCGCCCTGGAGCAGGGCATCAAACCCTGGACACAGCCCTGGAACGCCGCGCACGCCGCCGGACCCGTCTCCCGCCCGCTGCGCCACAACGGACAGCCCTATAGCGGCATCAACATCCTGACGCTCTGGGCTTCATCGATGGAACGGCACTTCGGCGCCCCGATCTGGATGACCTTCAAGCAGGCCCGCGAACTTGGCGGCCATGTCCGGAAAGGTGAAAAGGGCTCGCCTGTCGTCTATGCCAATACGCTCACGCGCACCGAGACCGATGAAAAGACCGGCGAGGAAGTCGATCAGACGATCCCCTTCATGAAGGGTTACACGGTCTTCAACATCGAGCAAATCGAAGGGCTTCCGGCGCATTACTACGCCCCCGCCATGTCACAGCTCAATCCCGATCAGCGGATCGAGGCTGCGGACGCGTTCTTCGCCGATACCGGCGCCGATGTCCGCCACGGTGGCAGCAGCGCCTACTACTGCCCCCCGGAAGACTATGTCCAAATGCCCGTCTTCGAGACCTTCCGCGATGCCGAAAGCTACTACGCCACACTCGCGCATGAATGCACTCACTGGACGCGGCACAAGAGCCGCCTGGATCGTGATTTCGGCCGCAAGCGCTTCGGTGACGAAGGCTATGCCCGCGAAGAGCTCGTGGCCGAGCTTGGCGCTGCGTTCCTCTGCGCCGATCTAGGGCTGACCCTCGAAGATCGCGAAGACCACGCCGCCTATATCGGCAGCTGGCTGAAGGTCCTGAAGGATGACAAGCGCGCCATCTTCACCGCCGCCGCGCACGCGCAGCGGGCGACCGATTATCTCCACGGCTTGCAGCCTGTGATCGACGAAACCGACGAGGCCGCCGCATAGGCGGCCTCTTCAACCATCTCAATTGAACTGGCCTCGTGATGGGTCGATTATGAATAGTGAGATTTGAAGTTTAAGCCGAAGGTTTTTACATACAGATGGTTCAGTTTTTTTCGATTTTCTTGCCAAAGTGGGTCTTCTAATATCTTTATATCGCTCTTGTCCCAAGGCTGTTGGTCGAAATAGTTCTTAATAATTTCAGCCATTTGCCGGATAACCATTACCTGCATATGGTCAAACCCTAGCGTTCGTAAATCAACTTCCTCGATATCTATGTCATCGAAGAGAATTGAGTACATTTCCCCCGAGTTAATACAAAAATCCAGATTGTACCCCGCCCAGACCTCTTCTTGGAATTCACGCGAAGAGAACCTTTGCAGTGTCTCCAAAATCTCATTGCGCAATCTTGTTTTGTGATCTGTTTTTCTCATTAAAATTTTACCTAATTAAATCATGGAATTTACTAAGTTTAAATTTGTTTGCCGGTATGTGCGAGTCTTGGCTCGAATTTCTAGTCACTTTTCCCAAGGAATTATAATACTGCCCATCAATTCTGACCTTGACATACGGGCGTCGTTGCGCAGGGAAAGGACTATTCGGGTTTCCTGGCATAGATCGGATTTCATTGTATTCATCCTTTCTATATCTAACACCATTTCCCCTTTTACTTGGCATTCTCTGCCAGCCTTTTGGCGCCTCAATTGCCTTTGCCTTCAGTTTCTTTGAGGGAGAAGAGTTTTGTAACCGAATAGGCTCCTTAGCTCGAAGTCGCATTTTAGTTGAGATAGCATCTTTTGATGTCGAATTTCCCTTTGACCAAATCCGAGCAGAAGCCTTTATGCGTTCACTGACATTCTTCCCGGCAGCGTGACTGACAGATATCCGTCCCGTTGGAAGGGTCGCTTTCGGCATTGCGCTGACACTGCGTTTTTTGGACCTTTGGCCTATGGGTTTTTTCAGCGTCGCAACTGGCTTGGTTCGTTTGGTCGGCTTCTTTGCCGCTTGCTTGAACTGCGCCTGCGGCCGCTTGCCGCCCTTGGCCAATACAGCCGGTGGTTCCGTGGGCACCTCTTCCAGAACCAAATCAGTCAACGGCAACGCGATGCGGTATCTGGCCGTTGCGTCCGTGGTGAACCCGATGGATATGACAAGTATTATTGGAAGAAAGACAATCAGTTTGCGCAAAAACATGAGTGACACCCTCTACAGGCTAGAGCTGACGCAGGGTAACCTCCTAGGCTCATCCTGTGAAGCATGACGGTTCCGGCGCTTATGGGTTGGTACTTGTGTGCTGGTAAGTGATCGGGCAAAGGCGAAAGGGCTGATGGCTTTTCATAGAGCGTGGGGGGCTCGTGGGCACGAAGTATACGACCCACAAAAGTCTGAGGATTGTATTACTGGCTGGGCATCAGACTAATAAGCTACTACGCGCACCCTTGCGCATGAATGCACTCATTGGACGCGGCACAAGAGCCGCCTCGACCGCGACTTCAGCCGCAAGCTTTTCGGTGACGAAGGCTATGCCCGCGAAGAACTCGTGGCCGAGCTGGGCGCTGCGTTCCTCTGCGCTGATCTCGGGCTGACGCTCGAAGATCGCGAAGACCACGCCGCCTATATCGGCAGCTGGCTGAAGGTCCTGAAGGATGACAAGCGCGCCATCTTCACCGCCGCCGCGCACGCGCAGCGGGCGACCGATTATCTCCACGGCTTGCAGCCTATGGTAGACGAAACCGCTGAGGCCGCCGCATAGGCGGCCTCTAGCCGAGGCGGTAACTTGCACCAGGCACCAATGCCAATCATGCTAAGTAATAAGCAAGAACGGCCACTCAAAAAAGTTCCAGAATATCATGTAATAAACGGGGGCAGTTTATCGAAGGAAATGCGATGATTCAGAAATTAGAAAAGAGGTAGTTTTACAAATTAAGATCAGCATTCTCGACACTACAATCATATAAGCGCACCAAGTTATATATAGCTTTGCCATATTTGCTTGATGCGAAATCAGGATCACCTGAGCAATCCACCATGACTGTCAGAACACTGTCAACCATATTCACTCTTTTAGACTCGTCTGTTTCAGCAAGAAAGCTATGAACCTCGCCAGCCATAAGGTCAATAAAGTCAGGATTATATTCTTGCTTAGCCGCCTCTTTTAAGTTCAAGAACAAGAGTGTGACATCACGCTCAGCCGACGTTTTTCTCTCTGCATTTATTTTATTCATAAGTCATTTTATCGTGAAATTGAGAGATTTTGCAAGTTTCGGATTCACCAGGTATATTTGCTCGCCGCCTCCTTTTGAGTGCTTCGTGAAGCCATGAGAATTGCTCTTATCAGCCGCCTTACCAACTAAAACAATTGCGCCTTTCGGGTAAATCATAGTCGATTTTTGAGATAGATTGTTGCTGCCATGTGTTGCCTGATATCTGGCCGCATTGCCGGACTTTTTGTATGTTTGACGCCCAGAATACGGGCTCCCCAATTCACTTGCACCACCTCCCCACCTGCGATGAACAACCATTGGGCTTTCGAGACGGTAGGCGCGGACTTCCCCAGAGAAAGAGGCGGCTGCTTGAGCACGATATGCTTTGTTTTTAATTGCCGAGAAAGCTAGGCTCCCTTTTCCAATTAAGGTGTGGCCCTTTAAGCTGCTCTTCTCGCCTTGTTTGGTCAGTTTTAACCCGAAACCAACCTTTGACTTTTGCCGGAGAGAAGCCTTGACGTCTTTCAGACGTCGGTTCTCTAGCGGTCTTGACTTTCCTAGCTTTGCTGCACCACTAACGGACAAGTTTTTGGTTTGAAACTGTATATTCTTGACGTGATGTGAAACAGAAGGTTTCCGCTGCCCCGCTGTTGGCTTCTTCAGGGTCGCAACTGGCTTGGTGCGTTTGGCCGGCGTCTTTGCCGCTTGCTTGACCTGCGCCTGCGGCCGCTTCCCGCCCTTTGCCAAAACAACCGGTGGTTCCGTGGGCACCGCTTCCAGAACCGAATCAGTCAACGGGACTGAGATGCGGTATTTGGCCGTTGCGTCCGGGGTGAAGCCAATGGATGCGACGACCATTACAGAAATGAAAACAATGAGTTGGCGTAAAATCATGCGTGACACCCTCCACCGGCTAGACCTGACGCAGGGTAACCTCCTAAGCTCATCCTGTGAAGCATGACGGTTCCGGCGCTTATGGGTTGGTACTTGTGTGCTGGTAAGTGATCGGGCGAAGGCGAAAGGGCTGATGGCTTTTCATAGAGCGTGGGGGGCTCGTGGGCACGAAGTATACGACCCACAATAGTCTGAGGATTGTATTACTGGCTGGGCATCAGACTAATAAGCTACTACGCGCACCCTTGCGCATGAATGCACTCATTGGACGCGGCACAAGAGCCGCCTCGACCGCGACTTCAGCCGCAAGCGCTTTGGTGACGAAGGCTATGCCCGCGAAGAGTTCTTAGCCGAGCTTGGCGCTGCGTTCCTTTGCGCCGATCTCGGGCTGACCCTCGAAGATCGCGAAGACCACGCCGCCTATATCGGTAGCTGGCTGAAAGTCCTGAAGGGCGACAAGCGCGCCATCTTCACCGCCGCCGCGCACGCGCAGCGCGCAACCGACTATCTCCACGGCTTGCAGGCCGTGATCGACGAAGCCGACGAGGCCGCCGCATAGGCGGCGTTCCTATAAAGCCGAGATAAAAACTCATTTCCAAAAGTTTTCATACGGATTTGAGATGTTTTCTCCAGCTGCTTCACGGTATTCAGCAAGCTCAGATGCCGAAAACTCTGAGAGACTCCCGTTGGCGCACAGATTTAAAAGATGCTCATAGGCGCGCTGCAAGCCTAGTCGATCAATGACAGTTATTATTTCTTCGATCTTCAAATCAATATGCTCCAATGGAAGCGCAATTAAGTAATCCTCAATTTCATTTTCCGTGATTGCATCTAGTTTTTCGTAGTTTCGCCACTGTATTTCGCTTAACTCTGATAGCGCTTCCAAAATCCTCACATGTTGTTTGTTGCAACCATGCTTCGAGGATTTAGGGATCAACTCTCTAGCGATCGCACCTACTTGATTAGATGGAACAGTCTCAGGCAAGCTGAATATTTTTTCGATGACATCCATTACTTAAAAATCTACCGGAATGTGTGTTTTATTGGAATGCTTATTGTAGAGCTTTCCATCAGTGCCAAGCAACTTGTTTCCGATTTTGATTTGGGCCGTCCAGCCTCTTTGAGAGTTTGATCCCTTTGGAGCACTGCTATCTGGGCTGTGCCATTTGACTTCAACCTGGCGGCCTTTAATTCGGAACTTGTGCTTGTGACCGCTTGATATCCGAGGGCTCTTCTTAAAGCTATTTAATGACTGCTGAGGAACCACGCTCTTTAGAGAGCTCTCACTTATTCTGCCATGAGAAATTGACTTTGTGAAACTCAGTCTTGCCTTTTGATCTCTCAGCTTTCCATAAGCCCCAAATTCCTTGCTCTGATTTGTCCTAATTTTTACTCCATTGGCCCCAGCCTCTCGTAGTTTTCCGGTAGAAACTCGAATCTGCTTTGCTGATAATGGTGTTCTGGCGAATGCTTGGCTATGTGTTCTAAGTTGACTAGAAAAGTGCTTCCCGGCGGTTGGACTAACAGATATCCGTCCAGTTGGAAGAGTCGCCTTCGGCAGTGCGCTTACACTGCGTTTGTTGGCCTTTGCCCCGATCGGTTTTTTCAGCGTCGCAACTGGCTTGGTTCGTTTGGTCGGCTTCTTTGCCGCTTGCTTGAACTGCGCCTGCGGCCGCTTGCCGCCCTTGGCCAATACAGCCGGTGGTTCCGTGGGCACCTCTTCCAGAACCAAATCAGTCAACGGCAACGCGATGCGGTATCTGGCCGTTGCGTCCGTGGTGAACCCGATGGATATGACGAGTATTATTGGAAGAAAGACAATCAGTTGGCGCAAAAACATGAGTGACACCCTCTACAGGCTAGAGCTGACGCAGCGTAACCTCCTAGACTTATCCTGTGAAGCATGACGATTCCGGCGCTTGTATGATGGCCGCCGATCGGATGAAGATGAAAGGGCTGCTGGCTTACCATAGAGCGTGGGGGCTCGTGGGCACGAAGTATACGACCCACAATAGTCTGAGGATTGTATTATTGGCTGGGCATCAGACTATTAAGCTACTACGCCACTCTTGCGCATAAATGCACTCACTGGACGCGGCACAAGAGCCGCCTCGACCGCGACTTCGGCCGCAAGCGCTTCGGTGACGAAGGCTATGCCCGCGAAGAGCTCGTAGCCGAGCTGGGCGCTGCGTTCCTCTGTGCCGATCTCGGGCTGACCCTCGAAGATCGCGAAGACCACGCCGCCTATATCGGCAACTGGCTGGAAGTCCTGAAGGACGACAAGCGCGCCACCTTCACCGCGGCCGCGCACGCGCAGCGCGCGACCGACTATCTACACGGCTTGCAGCCCGTGATCGACGACGCCGACGAGGCCGCCGCATAGGCGGTCTCTATGTGAGACCGAATTGTCCGATTTCTCCGTTCCCTCGCTCGCCAATTAGAAATCCCATTGTTGATGTAACACTTGCCAAGAGCCAATCACAGATTCAGGCCCTCACGCGGGATAATAAAGCCTTCAACCGAAACTCAGCTGCCAAAAACGGTTCTCTGATTGCGGCTTTGTCAAGCGGATGAGCGGTCTGTCCGTCCGGGGTCGCGGGTGCGCCTCATGATAGTTTTCGGTGGTGGATTGTCTCCAATCGAAGTCCACCCGATCTGCCCACTGCGAGCCCGCACCCTTTGGGTGATCCATGATACGCGCCCCTCTCAGCCATCAACACCATGTTTTATATAAAAAAATTCCAAGGTCAGGACAGCGAAATCAGCGCGCTACTTGGGAAATGCGGGGAGGGACCTGGCAGGCTTTGCAGGTTCAATTTCACAGATAGCTAAGTGTTTGAGATATGCTGAAAAAATATTCGTGGTCGCTGCTAGCAAGCAGTCAAATATCGCTTGTGCGATGAGCTGCCGGTACTACCTTATCAAGGCTGTCGGCAAGGTCTGCTCCGTATTCAAGTGGTATTTCTTGGAATTTAGCTGCTCCAAACTTATTAGAGCCAAGCGGGCGACACCAAAAACCAATTTTGACCATATTATCCTCAACGTCTTCAATCCATACCTGCCAAGTTCGACCGGAAGCATCAGCAAATTCAGTCGCAATAATATCATGGCCCTTAAATTTTCGGATCATTTTCAAATTGCGACGATCGCACCAGAAAGAAAACGCACCCAAAATATCTCTTGTTTCCATCGCAATAATCTACCTGAATTCTTTCCCATTCTTAAAATTTCCTCGCGGAATTTTATCTAGAAGAAGAAACTGTTCAGCGCCACCCCTTCTACCAAAAGCACCCAAGGCTCGTGATCTTATCAACCTAGTGCCTGCTGGGACAATAACTTTTTGAATTTTTGTTGCCTTGTTTGATGGAGGAAGCGTCAATGCTTGCTGAGCCCACTCCCTTGATTTCGGCCTTGATTTAGTAAGAAAACCTCCAGTCGTTTTGTCTCCAGAGTAAACGCGATAGTATGTCTCGGTTTTCTGTGTTACAAAGCTGCGAATTCTTCCAGCGGCATATGGTGTGTGCCCAAGCTTTTGAGGGCTCGGCAGGAGTTTTGTTTGCCTCAAAGTTTTTCTAGTTGCCTCGATCGTCTTTGTGATTGAGCGAGCCTTCCCAAGTGTCTGCGATGAATTTTTTATGCGTTCATTGACATTCTTCCCGGCAGCTTGACTCACAGATAACCGCCCCGTTGGAAGGGTCGCTTTCGGCATTGCGCTGACACTGCGTTTTTTGGACCTTGGGCCTATGGGTTTTTTCAGCGTCGCAACTGGCTTGGTGCGTTTGGCCGGGCTCTTCGCCGCTTGCTTGAACTGCGCCTGCGGCCTTTTACCGCCCTTTGCCAAAACAACCGGTGGTTCCGTGGGCACCGGTTGCAGAACCGAATCAGTCAACGGGACTGTGATGCGGTACTTGGCCGTTGCACTCGGGGTGTATCCAATGGTTGCGACGATCATTATAGAAAGAAAAACAGTGAGTTGGCGTAAAAGCATGAGTGACACCCTCCACCGGCTAGACCTGACGTAGGGTAAACGCCTAGACTTATTCTGTGAACCATGGCGATTCAGGCGCTTTTTTGATGGCCGCCGATCGGATGAAGATGAAAGGGCTGCTGGCTTACCATAGAGCGTGGGGGCGTTGATGGGGACGGAGTATAAGACCGACAATAGTCTGGGTGATTATATTACCGGGTGGGCAACCGGCCATTCGTACAATGTCTGGAGTGCTCAAGGTGCTCAACATCACAAGCCTTACACACCGCCTCCGATACCGCGTGCACCGACCAAGAGCTGTACAGTTGTTCCAATGCACCCGGTCACGGTGCCGCTGAATACGGCACCGGAGAAACATATGGTTGACGGTCATGACTATTCCGGGCCATACGGGATAGCCGCATGGGTAACGGATCAGCTTTTTCGCATACTCCTTAAGGTGGAAAAGGCGATAACCCCGTATCTTTGGGCGATTATGCTTGCCGGTGCTTTGGCCGGCGCGACGGCAGCCGCTTACTTCGCCATCGCAATCTTTCCTTCACAGTTGTTGAACCTGGCGGTTGGCGCAGTTTTCGGTGTGGTAGCAACCGGGCTGACGCTGGTCGCGCTGAAAATGTTTGCAACGGTCACGATTTTCGCAATCAACGTTGTTATGAGCTTATCGATCTTTGGCTTGATGCTAGCGGGCATTGCCGCACTCGTTGCGGCGGCCGTCTATCTCATGTCGTTCTTTGTTCCCGAACTCGCAGGGCTTTTTCCTGAATGGTGATGTAAAATGAGAGTTAAGGCGCAAATTCTTGGCTTGGGAGTGTTCTCCGCCCTGGCAACCTTGACAATACCGGCTGTTGCAAGCGCCGAGGAGTTTCAGGACGTTCACGAATGTGACCGGTATGCTGCGCACCCAGGCGATCCTCACCGTTGGGCGGCTGGTGTCGACGATCATGATATTATACCCGGTCCCGCGGTACAATTCTGTCGCCAAGCTGTGGATGAATATCCTGAAACGCCCCGTTTCGCGTTCCAGCTCGGACGCGCCCTCTGGGCTGCGAACAGAACAGACGAAGGTACAGATGTCTTCCTGGCACTCGAAGAACAGTTCGAGTATGGACCCGTCTACGCATATTTAGCCGATGTCTACATGTACGGTCTTGGCAGTGCTGAGGTGGACGAAGAACTTGGGATTTCCCTTTATCAAATTGCAGCAGAAGCTGGATTCGCACCTGCCGCCGAAGTTCTCGCCAACTTGACAGAACTCGGCGACGAAAATGACATAGAACGTGCAGCAGTTCCCGAAAGAACCACGCCTCAAAACCAGCCAGTCGAACAGGTTTTGGCGCCACAGGCTGTCACTTCGCAACAAGAAGCCTTCTTCAATTCTGGGCAATATACGCAGCCGAAAATGGTGGCCGCCCTCTACTCGGGGAACCTATCCGAACTGAAGCCGCAAGGTGTTGGGAAATCAAACTACGCAGGGATATCAAACGCACACGTTTATGTTGCTTCATTTCACAAGGAATTTTCCGGTACAGTGAATTTCAAGGACCAAACTTGTGTAACGCTCTATGACCCAAGGATCACGAGGAATCTCGATGCTAAGGTGACGCGGTTGATGACCGGTACTCCCGGGACCAGTCTTGAAAATAGTCTAAATCAAGGGGCGCAGAGAGGCTGGGAAATGATGGCAGATATTCTGACGGATATGTCAAAGGGCGGCATGGGGGCTCTGGTAGACACACAACAGAATCTTCTGGAGCTTGGGGAAAATGGCGCAATTGATGCCGCTCGTCTGATAGGTCGGCACGGATGCCAAAGCGAAATTACAAAACGCATTTACGCCAACATTCGGGCCTATGCTTTTGGTCAACCCGGAGTTCTTTCTCCTGAGGAGGAGGAGCGACAGGAAAAAGAGAAAGCAAAAAAAGCGCGAGAGCAGGAAGAAAACCGTAAGGCGAAGCTTCGTGCCGATGCTAAACAGAATTGCGTGGCGCAATGGAAGGAGAAACCCCTGTGTCAGTGCATGGTCGAATTATTGGAAAAACATGAAATCTCGGACGGAGATTGGCAGCTTGTCAGAGGGGAATTCAAAAACGTTATATCGCTTTCTGGCCGATATGACGGGCTGCGCGAGGGGCTTCGGGCGTGTCGTACCTAGAGTATAAACGTTTTCTTCCGCTATAAGTATTCAAGGAAGTAAGAGTGATGGCAAGAATATTTACGATTACCGCTATTCAGATTTTTCTTTCGATTTTGTCTGCAAATGCACAGCCAAGCTATAATTGCGGAAATGCCGCTACTGCTTCCGAAATCACGATTTGCTCTTCTGCGCGTCTTGCCGAGCTAGATCAAGCTATAGCGTCGCTATATTCTTCGGCGAAGGCGCGTCTCGCGTCCGGAGATCGGCAAACGCTACTTATAACGCAGCGCTCATGGCTTTCTAAGCGTGATAGATGCCAAGCCGATAGCATGTGCCTTGAGAATGCAATGGAACACCGCCTCGCTGTACTCGGCAACGTGGTGAGTTCAGGGAAAGTCGTGACTGGCCAAGCCGCAATAGATGTTGATGGACCATCGAGCAGCGAGATCGACGTTGCTGCTCCGGGGAGTATTGCAGGTACCTGGGAGGGCGAGGCGATATGCCGTGCCGGTGATACATTTTTCGGGTTGCAAGTTGAAGACGTCCAATCACCGCGCATCACAGGCTTGCTGCAAGTTGCAGGTCCAGACGCTCTTGTGCGGGGGGTCTCTATGTTGAACGTACAAATGCGAAGTGGTTCGCAGCAAGGAGAGTTTGAAGGGGCCGTGGAGTATAGAGGGGCTGCACTTAAATCTTTCTATGTCAGGCGCGGTGACCAGGTTGGCACGATCATAATGTCAGAGGAGGGGTTGGGTTGCGGAAGCATCGAGTTGACCCGCATCAACGCAGAATCTCTATCGCGAAAGCCGACAGCTCATGCGCGCGGAGGCGGAAGCTACTACGCTAGTCAAAGCCCGCAAGAGATATGCGATGCAATAACCGAGCTTCCCAGAACATTCGAACGGGAATTTCCGGACATTCCTATGCGGGAGACCGCAACGGAAAATCTATACCCGAAGCTTGTTTTGCTCTATGCTGACGATGATTGGGTTCCGGTCTTCGGTGCTCCGTTCGATGCCATGCCACTGAATGAGCGGCGTAAAATTCGAACCGATGCGCAGCAAGCATGCTATAATGACCCTTTTTATAGCGATGATTACTATAAGTTCTCAGTTCTGGATCGTGGCCTCGCGGGAAATATAGAACGTCCGTTGACCAGTTTTGGATTACCGGCAATTCATATCGCTATCCGCCAAATCAGGGTGACGCGCCACCGGCTTGAACAGCACGTAAACGAAGTGCTGTCCTCGACCGAAGTTGCTGACGCTGCTGCGAAGGCCCGCACTGCATCTGCGTTCATTAAGAATAATGATGAAAGACTGTGGCCCAGCGAAATTGAGGCGAAAAATAAACAGCTTGCAGACCATGTGGCAGCTTTAGCCCTTCAGAACGTCGAAGCTGAACTCTCCCGTTCCGATGATACATCCAATCCCGCACAACAGCTTGCCGCACTGAGCGATATGGCCAAAGGAGAGCAAGAATATCACCGTTATCTTGATGAGCGGAACATGGCCGATCTTGAGAAGCGCGTGACAGAACGACAATTACAGCTTGCGCGAAAGGTTCTTTCGGATGACCTTTTAGAGATTGAGAATTTACCGCAAGACCGAAGCGGTTTGATCTCGTTGGAAGAGAAAGCATCAGAACTTGATGCGACCTTATCATTGCTCGTGGGCACAGTGGCCGAGCCGTTCCGCGCGCGTATCGAAACAAAGCGTCAGTCGATTCTCGATGCCTTGTTCGAACGAACTATTTCGGCCCTTCAGGCTATAGAGCCAGGGCCGGCAGGGCTGGAGTTTAGTCTTGCGTGGCTGGAAGATTTCAAGGCGCTATTCACACCTTATCAGAACATAATCGCTTTTGAGAAAGCGCTGAATGAATTTGCCGAAAAGCGCGAAAGCCTTTTGGAGGGTTCCCTAAAGCAATTCGAGGTTGATGTTGAACAGGCCGCAACTGCAGGCGGCGAAGCAGAAGTAAATAAGGTCGTAGCCCGATATCTATCGTGGGATGGGGACGAGGAGATTCCGGTATGGCTTGACTATCAACTGGTCGCAGAACTCTACAAATAGATGAACGGGATCAGGTCGTTCCAAGTTGCAATAACGCGGGCAGTAAGTTTCGCTGCTATTACTTTTCCGATTGTTGTAAGCGCCGGTGGCGATCTTGGCGCAGTCTCGGAACCCTATGAACGTTCTCCAACTCTGCTTGAGTCAGTGACCGTTAAGCTCAAAACTACCAGGCTCGCAACGTCTGCGCTCGCCGATCTAGCAGGGCTCTATTGCACAGACGATGGAAACAGCTTCCTGATTGGGCGGCCTGCGGGCAGCAATGCCTTCGAAATCCGGATCACAAGCTGGCAAGGTATGTTCTATTGTGGCATCGAAGGCATGGCCAACGCGACTCAGGATGGCTGGCTTCTGGAAAACCAAGGTTGCAAGCTTCAATTGCGGGAGGAGGACGGCGTCATCGCGCTTGCCGCATCGCCCCATGAAGCCTGTGCGCCTTTCTGCGGGATGCGCGCCAATCTGAACGGTTTGACCTTTCCGCCTTTGAGCCGGGTGACGACAGCCCTCGATCCTTCGCTCTTTGCGCATGATCTCGGCGAGTTGAACCCGTGTTGAGACGGGCTGTGTCGCACGCCACCTGAATTTTTCAGTTCAGTTGTTTGGGCGTCACCGAGTGCAGGCACTCAAAGGTCGGATCATCGACCACCACAAACTTGATGGCGTAGTCTCCTGAAGCGTTGTGCTCTTCCATCAGCAAGCGCCAGACCTGATGCCACAATATTCTTGCGGCCCGTGTTCGCCGGGATTCCCAGCGATATTCGGCTACGCCGATCGGTGAGGGATATCCGCTACGCTCGCATGCGGCTTCCAGCCGCCGCGCCGCATCATAGACCCGGCGCGGGACATAGGTAATCCAATCGGGGTTCGATGGCCTGACACTCATCACGTTTCCCGCTGCTGATCATCTGTGAGCATCGCATCGATCTTCGCCTTGAGCAGAAGGGCACGGCGCTCGTGGCCATCGATGATGGCGACCTGTGTCAGGGCATCACCGTGCTGGAGCAGCACTTCATAGGTGCCTGACTTGCGGCGGCCGACATGGACGGCGCGGCATTCGTCGCGCGGAAAGGTGTTCGGGGTGCCGACCTGGCCGCGCTGAATGCTCAGCGTGTCGCCGCGCAGCTCCACGGTGAGGTGGGGACGATCCGTGAAGTCGCGCCAGATTTGACCGGCCAGTGAGCCGAACATCAGGATGATGAGCGCAAGACCAAGACCGAAGCTCCAGCCCTGGAGATCGGGCGCGGGATCGCTCGGCGTCCATGTGCGCGCAACATCGATGAGCGGGGCGAGCGCGGCCGGAATACCACCGATGATCGCTGCGGGCAGGTCCCCCATTTTTCGAGGTAGTGATGCCAGATCGGCATAGTACAGGGCCGGTGCGCTGATGAGCATGAGCAGCGCGATGACCGTGACCGTCATCAAGAATTTCCGACCCTTTTCGGGGTTCGGGTAGTGGCCTTCGAGACGCATAGCTTCGCCCACGCGCTCGACAACGGGTCTCCCCATGATCCGGGTTTCGAACAAATTTTTGAGAGTCATTGTCTCACTCCTTTTTGGCAGGCCGGCCGCGTTTGCGGGCGGGGCGATCGATGGCCACGTTCAGCCCGTGCTCCTTGGCCAGCATCCTGATCTTCGCCATCGCCTCGCGTTTGCGCTCGGCATCACGCAGCGTCAGTTGATCGCTCGCGACCTTGATCACGAGCCGCAGCTCTTCGTCGCTGGCTTCGGCGAGATCGCGCTCGATATCATTCGGCGTCATGCGCGGGGCGCGCTGCCCGGTTATCGTTTCGTCATGTTCCATCATCATCCTTCCTTTCAGGGTTTGGGTTTCGGGAGGCGCAGCGGCGCCTCGTCCTGCGCGATTTGTGGCGTGCGCGGTGGCGCTGTCGTTTCGATGCTCTTAAGCGTGCCGATCGGCCCTTCGCTGCCGCAGGAGGGCGCGCAGCGAAAATAGAAGCCGCCGCGCCGCCGCTCGGAGCGCCCATCACAGACGAAGGCGCCGCAGCGGCCGCATTTGGTGAATCGTCGCTCTCCGCAGTGCGGGCAGTCCACCGCGTTCAGCTCAAAATACCGGATGTCATACTGCGTCGTGAGAGCAGCACCGGCGGCATCATGGTTTGTCAGCGGCGCAGGCATGCGCACAGTCTCCAGCGTGTAGCGGGGCTTGCCGCACTGGCGGATAAAGACCGCTTCGAACGGCGTGTCCGTCCTGGCGCAGCGGCAGGCAAGATACTGGCGGTCGGTGCGCGCTTCGTCGAAGGCGCGCAGCCGAGATTTTGCGCGCTGGATTGCGCCGCCGGTTGCCGTAAGGGCTGGCAGTCTGAAATTCATGATCGCCCTCCTAGCTCCATCCAAAATGTTCACTGATGCGGTCACGGGCGCGCAGGATCTCCATGGTGTCCGCCGCGTCGCCGCCCTGGTCGGGGTGCGCCCGCTTGATGGCGCGGTGATAAGCGCGTTTGAGATCATCCGGCGTGAACCCGCTTTCGGGGAGGTCGAGCAGGGCGCAGGCGTCCGCGATATCCGAAGGAGCTGGCGGGTCTGCGGGGCCAGCATCGCTGTCACCGCGCTGCCCCGTGTCGCCGCGCGCCGCTTCGCTCGCGATGAACCACAGCAACAGAGCGAGCCGGGCGGTGCCGGAGAAGACGACTGACAGAGCGCGCGCAATGCCGATGCCTGCGGCCGGCACGATCGCCAGCAAGGCGGTGAAAACGAGCTGCGCGAAATTGACCAGAAGCCGGCACAGAACGGCCATTAGGATCGGCAGCATCTGAAAGGCGATCAAACCGGCAAACAGCGCCAGATGCGGCAGCCAGCCTTCGTTAATCACCCAATGCGGCAGCATGTCGATGACCCAGCGCTCAAAGGACATCGCGAACGACCTCCCACAGGCGGAGCAGGCCGTAGCCAAGGCCGGCCAGGTAAAGCAGGGCTGCGACCGGATGCGGCGCGAGCAGAAAGGCTGCGGCATAGAGCGCCTTGCCCCAGAGCCGCCTTGCCAGCGCGCCAAAGGCGGGCGGCGTGCGGCCCGATTGATAGGGGTTGCGGTAAAACCGCCCCCGCAGCGCCGCGCGCTGCCAGTAGCGGGTCTTGCGCAGAACGGCAGGCTTGAGGTTGCCGATGAAGGCGATCTGCTTGTCACCGTCGAAATGCAGGATTTCATCGACGGTCAGGAGCGGGCGCCGCGTCTCGGATGTGGAGGCCTTGCCGTCGGCATTGACCGACCGGCTTTCCGCGGTGCGTTCGCCGACCAGCCGGTGGATATACTCCGCCGTCTCCAGATCGGCGGCGCCAAGAAACTGCCGCAGGCCGCAATTGGCAATGAAGCCCTGCCATTCTTGGCCATAGAGCGCTTTGACCTGACCGATGTTCTGGAAGATCGGCCAGAGCACGACGCGGTACTTGCGCAGCGTGGCGAGCCAATTCGGAAACCGCGATATCTTCCGCAGCGCCGCCGCTTCGTCGATGACGAACAGCACCTTCTTGCGGGCGAGCGGGGCGCGCTGCATGGTCCAGATCGCGCAGCCCATGGCAAGGCGCGGGATCGCGGCATGCGTCTCGCTATATTCCAGAGGCAGGACAACGGCGATGATGCAGCCCTTCACGCGCTGCCCGCGCCGGTCCGTCCCCTTGAGCGCCCCGAAATCCACATCGCTGCGCTTAAGGTTCTGGCGCACGACCGGGTCCGCCAGCCAGCGCAAATCCTGCTGGATCGTGGACATGACGGCCGAGAACTCTTCCGGCGCCTGGGCTTCGCGCCGCTCCATGGCCGAAGCTTCGGCGGCCACAAGTCCGTCGGCTACCAGATTGGCCTGCATCTCTTCGAGCAGCTTCTCCCAGCCGTCCGCCGGCAGGTTGACCAGCTCGTACAGTTTCCCGAGATGATGCTCGTTCCGTGGCCGCGCCGTTCGAATATGGACAATCAGCGCCTGTTTGAAGGTCTGGCCGGTATCCTTGAAGAATTGTGACGACCCGTTCTCACGGCCGCTGCGCGGCGTTAGCATCTCGGCCAGCAATTCCGCATGCGCGGCAAATTGCGGGTCCTTCGGATCGAGAATATCCATCGGATTGAAGCCGTGAAGCGGCAGCGCCCACGGCTTTTCCGGGTGCATCCCGAACGGATTGATAACGGTGACCTTGTAGCCTTGGGCGCGCCACTGCTTGATCGCGATCGCCGCGTTCTCGCCGCCCGGATCGTTGATGAACACAAAGGGACAATCCAGAATGGCCGGAAGGATCGCCGCCGTTCCCTTGCCGCTGCCGGACGGGCCAAAGGTGATCGCGTGCGTATCGTCGTAGTAGACCGGCAGATCGGCGAGTGACCAATCGCCGACGATCATGCCGTCCCGGCGGAACAGGTTCTTCTGAAGCGCTGCGTATATCGAGAGATAAGACGCCGAGCCGAGCGTTGTCGAATCCTGCTTGAAACGACAGCGCAAGAGGGCATAGCACCCCGCACTTACCGCCGCTGATCCCAAAACAATCCCGATCATTGCCGTTTACACCCTTGTCGCTTGAGGATGTACTTGGGAGCTGGCTTCGCTGGTGACGACGACACAGGTTGGACACGCCGGAGCTGGCGCGTCCTGCATGGCCGGACCGGGCTCTAGGCGCTATTGCGCCCCAAGCCTGTCGTCTTGGCCGGAAGGTGACGATCCCTCGCGCGGGAATTAGCCACCGCTACGTTCAAGCAATTTCTTGCAGAATAAGATCTATTTATGTCATAAAGGCTGACTTATTTTATCGGTCTGGAGGCATTAATGGCAAAGATATTTGACGACATAAAGCGACTAGAAGAGATGCAAGAAAAGTTGGATCGGCATTTTAACAAATCCGCACAATATTCCGGTGATAAAGCTGCCAAAATTGCAGCTGGCTATGCCGCTGTCACCGAAAGCATTCACGCGCTAAAAGAAAGTGATGCATTTTTCAACGAAACAATTCGCCAACTTGAAAAGACAGGAACAGAAGAATCCCGCCTAGAGGCTATTCGTATGCGCAGAGAACGTCGCGCGATGAGACCAAAATGTGATCTCGGCGGTGGGCGCGAGCGGACCTTTGAGTAGATCGCTCAGGAATTTTCACACAATAACCCTGGTATCCATGCTCCCGATACGTCCAATATCTACGCACGGCTGTCGTTCAACGCTGTGAGGCGCGTGCCGACCTTTTCCTTCAGTAATGCCACAAGCGTGGGATCGCCGCGCTCATACTCATCCGGGATATGCAGCGTAATGATCCGTTTGTCCGGCGGGCGTTGCTTGAATTTCTTGCGGATGCGTTCGCGGTGGTGGGTTTCCATCGCGAAGATCATGTCGGCGGCCGCCACCAGCTCCTTCGTCAGCGGGCGCGGCGCTTCGGAATCTGTCCCTGCTGATATCACTTCAATACCGGGCATGTCGCAGAAGACATCTTCAGCGGTCGGGCTTCTCAGCTTGTTAGCCGTGCAGACGAACAGGATACGCATAGCGGCATAGTATCAGAGCATCGGAATTTGTGCAGCCCTGCCAGCCCCAGGGGACCGGATTTATCGGCGGCGGTCACTTGCCCGGGCGCATGCGGGCACCGGCATATTGTCCTGCCGCAATTTCGGAAAAACAGGCGCATGGCGTTTTTTTCGCGATCGGATGGCATTCCGACATCCCCGTCTCCTGCCTTTCTGCAAGGGCAACCCGCATTGCCAGACCGTGCGCGAAGCTGGCGCATAACGCGGGGCTCAGCGCTGCAACTTGCTTTGTCGGCTCCCCCGTTCCCTTCGCGCTGCTCCGGTCACGGTCCCCCCAACAATGCGTTGCAGCCGCCCCGGCGCATGCGCCGGACGCGTCGGCATCGGCTGGCATGGGGCCAGCCCGCAACGAAAAGGAGACTGAAAATGACTGACGCAACGCAAACCCAAACGCAGGACAAGCCGTCCGGCACACGCCCAAAATTCCGGGCCTGGCTGGTGCAGGACACGCCGGAAGGCGAAGCCCACTGGACCGAGCTCTCGGGCCTCTGGCCGACAAAATCCGGCAAGGGCTTCAAAGGCAACCTGCGCACGCCGATCGCAGCAACCGAGGGCCGCCTCGTGATCCTGCCGGCCACGTTCAACCCGCACAGCGAGGAGAAGTCCGATGAAACTGATCCCCGCTAGCGAATACCGAAAACTCATCGAGCAAGGCCGCGCGACAGCCGCGGCCTTCGCCGAAGGGCAGGAGCCGCCCGATCACAAACCCGTCGTGAAGCTATTCACGCCCGATGCGAACTGCACCTGGCTGATAGCCGAGCTCGATCCGGACGAACCGGACATCGCCTACGGGTTGTGTGACCTCGGACTCGGCTGCGCCGAACTCGGCAGCGTACGGATTTCCGAGATCGAAAGCGTTCGCGGTGCCCTCGGGCTTCCGGCGGAACGCGACTGTTCCTTCCGAGCCGACCGCAGTCTCGGTGCCTATGCCACCATCGCCTACAAGAACGGGAGGATCGTCACATGAGCACGCATATCACCGATCAACACGTCAGCGCCTTCGAGGCGCTGACATCCGGCGAATACAGCAACTTTGCGCTTCTGTCGTGCCATGTGAACGGCGCGCCCGCCGCGGCCATTGTGGCCGTGAACGAAGACTCCGGCGAATACCGGATCACGCCACTATTCGTGAGCGTCACGCCCGATATGGCGCTGACCGATCATGACGGCGTCCCGGCGGGAGGTGTATCATGAACACCACCGAAACCTACCGCATCGACTGGGAGGGCATCGCCCTCTCAGTCCGCTGGACGCCGCAATGGCTTGGTATCGATCTCGATGGTCATCAGGTCGCGCATCTCGAACTGCTCAGCGACGATCGCATGCCGTTGCCAGTCACCGAGACTGGCTACCGTTCGCACTTCACGAGCCGCGAAGCCGTCGAGACCGAAGGCGGTCCCGTCGCCTATGCCCGCAAGTGGCTCGATTGCGAAGCGATGTCCGACGCGTGGAAAGTGTGCGAGGCCGCCACCCGTCAGATGAGCCTGTTCTGATGCCAGACCGCGCGCGACCGGCCCGCACCGCCTCCGGCGGCGGGCTGGTCGTTGCGCTTTCCGGAATTGAAGTGGAATGATCGACGCCGTAACCTTCGGGCATGGCGAAACTTCCTGTTGTCGAAAAGAGCGAACGCGATGAAATACGCGCGCAACTTCGGACCTATATGGACCGGCACCAGATCGGCGCGCCGCGGCTCTTTGAACGGATGAGCTTCACCCTTGAGCGCATCGATCAGTCCTATATCGATCTGCGGTCAATCCAGCGGTTCTTGCGCGACGAAGTACGCACGGACGACGAAAAGGTCATCCGCTATCGGCGGTTTCTCGCGATTGCGGCACCCGAAATCGTTGCGCCAAGCGGGACAGCAGATGTGCCGTCGCTCGCGGATGTTTTCGCCGACGTCGTCAAAAAGCGCACGGTGCAACCCGTCGCTGTCACCAGCGTGGACGATCCTGACCGCCAGATTCCCTTTTCGGAATTGACGAACCGCAAGTCACTCGCTGACTATGAAGGTCGCTTCGTCGTCAGCGAGCGGGTCTTCGGGACCGATTTGGCCGAAGATGCGCCTGCGGGTATGCATTGGGTGTTATTGCCTGAACCGGACGGGAAGTTTCTCAAAATTTTCATGCTGGCCGAGATGCGCGTAGAGGGCGTGGCCGCCCCGCCGCCGGGCGAAGAACTCTACGAACCGGTTTCCGCTGACGCGTTCATGATCCCCTTTGGCATGGACGAACTCTTAGTTGTCGATGTGCCACCATTGTCAGGGGGCGGCAGCTTCTCGGTTCTCAAGGATGTCAGCGCCGCACAATCATCGAAAATGATGGTGCTTGAAGGGGCGAGACTTGCGACGGTCGCGCCCTGGTCTTCGTCCGCGCCGGTGAGTACCATCCGGCTGGTTCGCATTGAGCATGCCGCTGAAACAGCAAATTCCTGACTGTTCCGCTGCGGTCTCCACGAGTCCGCGACGCCCCGTTTCAGTCCGAATGAGCCATACAGCAGGACAAGTGAAACAGGCGTGTCCAACTCTTGTCGTGCCATAAAATTTGGCGTAAAAGTGAAGGTAAATCAACAGGATCGCAGGCTCTCCGCGGGATAGGGAGCAGGCGTTAAGATTTTGCTAAACTTGTCCCCGTATCCTGAACTCATAGGTCGTTAGCAGGGAGTACAAGATGTGCGCGGGGTCCCCGCGCCATCTTGGGAAGGGGGCTCAATTGCCGCCCCCGTTCCATCCCCGGCTAGTGCGGAAAGCACCATAGAGACCGATTCTCGGCCCCGGTGTTTCCGCAGTCAGCGTTTCGGCGCTGAACCACGACCAAAGAGCCTTCGTGCCCTTTGGAAACCAGACGAGGGGCTTCCGCGCCCCTTCGATCCCACGGCCAGGGTTTTCGCACCCTGGACCACGACCGGTGTTTCGGCACCGGCTTCGCCCAAAGGGAGACGTCAGCTCGCCCTTTGGAAACCCATCGACCAAGGCGTTCGCGCCCTGGACGGCGACCAGCGAATTCGGCGCTGGACCACGAGCACGGAAACGGCCGTGCCGCCGGTGTGAGGAGGGGAAAGGAGAGCGCACATGCCCGGCAGCGGCAGCGAAACCAGACAACGCCAGATCACACTCAAGGCGCGCTTTAACGAGCAAGAAGCCGCGCTCGTGAAATCGCAGGCGGATGCCGCCGGTGTGCCTGTTGCCGGCCTTATTCGCTACGCCGTTCTCGGTCAGACGCCGCTGCGCTCGACCCGCACGCCGCCGATGGATCGCGAGCTTGCCGCGCGCATGATCGCCGCCCTTGGCCCCATCGCTTGTGCGCTGCGGCAAGCGCATGCATCGGGCGATCTTGAGCTTCTGTCCGAGACGATCATTGCCGCGCAGCGTGATCTTTCTGAAATGCGCACGGTGCTGCTTTCGTCGCTCGGCCGGGAACCGTGAGGAGGCCGCCGTGATCCTCAAAGGCAGCGCCCGGTCCGGCGGTTCCGATCTCGCCACCCACCTTCTCAACGCCTACGACAATGAACGCGTCGAGCTTGCCGATATCCGCGGCACGATCGCCGATGATCTGCATGGCGCCTTCGCTGAATTCGAGGCGGTGGCCAGCGGCACGAAGGCGCAAAAGCCGCTCTACAGCCTGTCCGTCAATCCCTCCGAGCCGCTCACGCGAGAGCAGTATATCGAGGCCGTCGAGGCCATCGAAAACAAGCTGGGATTGACCGGTCAGCCACGCGCCGTTGTCTTCCACATCAAGGACGGTCGCGAGCATTGCCATGTCGTGTGGTCGCGCATTGACGGCGCCGAGATGAAGGCGATCCACATGGCCCATGATCGCCGGAAACTGTGCGACATGGCCGTTCATCTTGCCGAGCAATACGGACACGAGTTGCCGGAAGGGCTGAAGGCGTGGAAGCAGCGCGAGCAGTTCAAAAAGGACAAGCTCGAAGCTACGCTTGCCGAGAACGCCCAGCAGAAAAAATCCGGCATCACGCCCGAACAGCGCCGTGAAGATATTACCGCCGCTTATCGCGAGGCGGACAGCGCCAGTGCCTTCCGTCATGCGCTGGAAGCACGCGGCTATATCCTGGCGCGTGGCGATCGCCGCGCCTTCGCCGTCGTGGACCGGTTCGGCGACGTGCATTCGCTGTCCCGCTACCTCAAGGACGTTCCTCGCAAGGAGATGCGGGAGCGCATGAAAACGCTCGATCCCTCATCGCTGCCATCGGTCGAGCAGGCCAAGGAGCAGGCCCGCGCGCAGCAAAAAGCCAGCGCCGAACGCGCCCGCGAACAGCGCGCCGCTCAGGAGGACGCTGTCAAACGCCGGTCTGCCGAAAAGCGTGCCGCTATGGAGCGCGCCCAGGCCGCCCGCTGGCTGGCACTTGCGCAGCGGGAACAGGCGCTGCTGTTGAGGCAGCAACAAGAGCGCATGGCGCTTCATGCGGCGCAGAAGGCGGAAGCTTCGGGCATGATGTTCCGGATGCGCGCGAAGGTGGCCGATCTTGTTGCCGGTACGCCGGCGCTGCAATCGGTGCTCGGGCATATTTCCAGCCGAGCCGGGCTCGATCCGCGTGAGCGGCACAAGCTGGAAGACGAGGCGCTGAACCGGCGGCATGATCGGGAGAAGGTCGCGCTGGAAGGCCGGAAAAAGGCGCTCGACAAGATCGACCGGCGCGAACGCATGGCGCTCGAACGCGATCTCAAGCGCGAAGCTCTGGCCGCCCGGGCCGCACCGGTGGAGCGCGCGGCGGCGCAGCAGCGCGAGAAGGTGGCGCGCACCGACCCGCGCCTGCTTCAGGAAGACGGGCTCGGCGCGGCGTTCAATGACAAGGCGCAGGACGCTCGTGCGACCGGTGGCGACGGTGAGACCGAAGGCGAGGACCGGCGGTTGCGCGACAGTTGGGGCAAAGCGCAGAAGCAGGATAAGCGCCCGCATCGCACTGACCCGCGGCTTCTGGAAGAGGATGCGCTACGGGAAGAATTTGACGAGGCCGCTCAGGCCCGGCGTCATGACAGTACCGATGAAGGTGAGGGCGAGGACGGCCGCAGCCGGCGCAAAAGCTGGAAGCAGCGCGCGCAGGAAAAAGGCCATCGGCGTGGCCGCGGGCGCGGCTACGGCATGAAGCGTGACGGGGATTGATAATTGCAACGCCAACTTGGCAAAATCGACATGAGGCGAGGATGGATTAATGAACGATAACGAAGATGAAGTGACCGTGACGATCACGTTGAGCCGGAAAGCCTATGAGGCGGCCGAGAGGCGCGCGAAGGAGCCGCATGGCCCGATGGGGGAGATGGCAGGGTTTGTGTCCGCCAGGGAATATATCGAGCGCATGGTCGAGGTCGCGCTGGAGGACTGAAAGGGTCACGCGCTCATCCGTTGGTACCAGCCGGAGAGAAGAGCCAGAACTCTCCAGCAAAGCAGGGCGGGCGCGTTCGTCCTGCATCTTCTGCGCCGCCGCACCCCCATCAACAAGTGAGGGGTGACGGACGGCTCCGGCGAAGCAGGGCGATAGATTCCTCCGCGGGTAGTCTAACCTTGTTTCACGGTCGCAGTCTTCGTGCGTTTATATGACGCTTGTGTTGGGAATATGCAGCCCGCGTACCCGTTCGTGGACGGCGTCGCTGATGGTCTCGTGGATGGCTTGCGGGAAGCCGTCCGGCAGGGAAGATGCAACGGCGTCGAGTGCTTGCGAAACTTCCGCTGCGACCGAGTCGAGCAGCCCGAGGACGCGCTTTTTGGAGAGGCCTGCACGGATGCCCGTTTGCACGAAATGCCGTCCATGTACTTCATCCACGCGGTAGTGCCGGCTATTCCCGACCGACATGGCGAGCTTCATCTGTTTGCGCTCTATCTGGCGGGCAATCAGGCTCGGCTGCGCCGAGAGGATGTCGTAGAATGGCGTCATCCGGTAGGTGCCGCCCGGCCCGATGAACACGCTGAAATTCTTCGCATGACCGTCTGTCGCGCCGATGAGCCAGAAGATGATCTGGGCTTTGAGGAATCGGTCCTGATCTTCTGTCGGTGTGTCGCTGCCGGTCAGGAACTCAAGGATATCCGCAACACCGGGACCGCCATCGCTCTGGTACTTCAGCGTCGGGGGCACCGAAAGAGCCTGGCAGCAATCTTCCTGCGGCAAGCGTATAAGCCGGCCGTCCTTTGCTTTGCGGCGATCGAAGCGCTCGATCACGAGCGCCTTGGTGTCGCCGAAGGTATGGATTTCCGCTTTGTTGACCGGGAGTCCGAAGGCTTCGACGAGCTTCAGGCAGTAATATTCATTCTCGACGCTGTCGGAGAGGTCGATGCCGTTTGGCAGCGTCCCGATCTGCGTCTTGAAGATGTGCGTGGTGGGCGTCGTGCCGTGAGGCTTAATCCAATGCCTGTCATGCAGGAGCAGGGCGGTCTTCTCCTGTGCGCCTGCCACGGAAATCCGGAAGTCGTCGTCGCGGTCGAGTCCAAGCGGGGCCTGGCTGAGCCCCTTGAGCAGTTTCTCGATGGCTTCGTCATCGACGGTCTCGCCTTCAAGGGCGCCGGTGGCTTCCGGCGGCTCGTCATCGCCTGCCATGAACTGGAGGGCACCAACGCAGTCATGGCCGATCACAGAAAGCATGCTGTAGGCGTCCGTCCCGCGCGCGCCGACCTTCTCGGCGACACGGCGGCGCAGGGCGTCAGAATCTGGAAGCAAGTTCTCGAACACAGCGGAAACCGGCTCGCCTCGGTAGGGTGTTTCGCGTAGCGGGAGCGAGAGCGAAACCGGCAGCGCTGGTTTCCATGCGAGCCATTCCTCATGATAGTCGAAGCTGATCGCGCCGCTGCTTTCGCGGCGCAGCGTGCCAACGCGGCGGTTGTTCAGATAGACGCGAAGCGGGACATGTTTCGGGCGTCGTCCCATCAGAACAAGTCCTCGATGTCTGAAGACGTGCCCTTCGAGCGCGGCGCGATCGTGAGTTCAAGATCGAGTGCGGCCAGCACCGAGAGGATGGAGTCGAGCTTCGCGGGCTTGTGGCCGTTCTCGATCACGGAGATCGTGCCCTGGCGCAGGCCTGCACGCTCGGCAAGGTCAGTCTGCGTCCAGCCGCGGCCCTTGCGCGCGCTCTGGATGATGGTGCCGATCTGCTTTGGTGTACGGGCTAGCTCATTCATAGTGACATTATGCGCTACAGCGGATAAATTGTCAATATGCGTTGTGGCGTATAAAATGCGATTAATCGCTATAGCGTATAATACGAATTTATCTGTTAAAGCGTATAAGGACAAGAGTGAAGGTTCGGGAGCCCGCCAGCGAAGCAAGACGGTGCTGACGCCTGCTCCTTGTCTCCGCCGTCACCCTCTGCAGGGTGAAGGCTGACGGACGGCTCCGGCGAAGCAGGGCGAATATGCGAGCAATGTTAATAACTTCTGGCCAAAAGTGTATCCATTGGATACACTCTCCCACAAGGTGAAAGATGTCGGCTTCCGCATACGCATCGACAAGGACCTGCGTGAGCAGTTTCTAAAGGTGTGCCGGTCGCAAGACAAACCCGCCGCACAGGTCATTCGCGAGTTCATGCGCACCTATGTGCGTGAAATGGAACATGGTGAATCCGTCCCCGATGCGGCCAATAACGAGCAGAGGGAGCCGAATGGCCATTAAGAAATCAGAAATTTATCGGTCGCTGTGGGCCAGCTGCGACGCACTGCGCGGCGGCATGGATGCGAGCCAGTACAAGGACTACGTCCTGTCGTTGCTTTTCATCAAGTATATCAGCGATAAGTATGCCGGCGAGCCTTACGCGCCGATCACAGTGCCGGATGGAGCGAGCTTCATCGACATGGTGTCGCTAAAGGGCAAGCCTGACATCGGCGATCAGATCAACAAGAAGATCGTCGCGCCACTGGCGTCGTCGAACCAACAGCTCTCCCAGGCCGACTTCCCGGACTTCAATGACTCAGTGAAGCTTGGCGACGGTAAAGAGAAGGTCGACCGCCTCACAAACCTGATCGCAGTCTTCGAGAGCCCGTCTCTGGATTTCAAGGGCAACCGTGCCGACGGCGATGACATTCTCGGCGACGCGTATGAATACCTAATGCGGCACTTCGCAACCGAGAGCGGGAAGAGCAAGGGCCAATTCTACACGCCGGCCGAAGTTAGCCGTATCATGGCACAGATTCTTGGCATTAAGGACGCTTCAACCAGCTCGCAGACAACCGTCTATGACCCGACCTGCGGCTCGGGCTCGCTTCTCCTGAAAGTCGGCGACCAGGCGGGCACGTCGGTCACGCTCTACGGGCAGGAAAAGGATGCGGCCACGAGCGGTCTTGCCCGCATGAATATGATCCTGCACGACTACCCCACCGCCGAAATCCGGCAGGGTAATTCCCTCGCCGACCCGAAGTTTCTCGACGGCGAGGCGCTCAAGAATTTTGACTATGTCGTAGCCAATCCGCCCTTCAGTGATAAGCGTTGGACCACTGGGATGGAGCCTGCCAACGATCAGTTTGAGCGCTTCAAAGCGTTTGGTACTCCTCCAGAGAAAAATGGCGACTACGCCTACCTTCTACATATTGTCCGTTCGCTCAAGAGTACCGGCAAGGGCGCCTGTATTCTGCCTTTAGGCGCGCTTGGACGCGGTAATGCCGAATCTAATATTCGCGAAAAGCTGGTGCGCAAAGGATATATACAGGGAGTCATTGGGCTGCCGGCAAACCTTTTCTATGGAACGCCTATCCCTGCTTGCATAGTCGTTATCGACAAGCAGGGAGCCGCGGACCGAGCAGGCATATTTATGATAAATGCAAACGAGGGCCTTATAAAAGATGGACCTAAAAACCGTCTTCGCTCTCAAGACATTCACCGGATCGTAGACACCTTCTGGAGGGGTGGCGATGTCCCCGGCTACGCTCGAATGGTCCCTTTCTCGGATATCGAGAAAAACGAATTCAACCTTAATGTTGCGCGTTACATTGACAAACAGACTGAAGAGGATAGGCATGATATCGAGGGTCATCTGCACGGCGGCATTCCGGCGGCAGATATCGATGCCTTGCAATCCTACTGGGAAGTCTATCCCACTATGAAGCAAGACCTGCTCAGTGAATGCCGCCCCGGATATTTCGAGCTTAAGGTCGATAATGGTGAGGTCCGCCCCGCAATCTTCGAGCATTCCGAGTTTGTTTCGTTCCGTGAAGGGATGCGAACGCATTACGAGAAGTGGTTGGCGCGCACGGCGTCCTACTTGAAAGGACTGGATGCCGAATGCGATCCCAAGCAAGTGATCTTCGATATATCGGAAGACCTGTTAGCGCACTACACCGGCAAGCCGCTAGTCGATAAATACGATATCTATCAGCACCTCATGGATTACTGGGCTGAGGTGATGCAAGACGATTGCTACCTGCTCGCGGCCGATGGCTGGAAGGCCGAGACGTACCGCATCATCGAGGAAGGCAAGAACGGCAAGCAAAGGGACAAGGGCTGGGCCTGTGACCTTGTGCCGAAGGAATACCTTGTAGCGCGCTTCTTCGCCGATGAACAGGCCGAGATAGACGCCCTGACCGCCGAGCTGGAAACCGTTGAAGCCAAGAAGGCTGTTCTTGAAGAAGAGAACGGCAGCGAAGGCGGCGCGTTCGCTGAGCTGGAGAAAATCAACAAGGGCAATATCAACACCCGGCTGAAGGAGACTAAGGGGGACGCCGATGCTGCCGAAGAAGAGGCCGCGCTGAAGGCGTGGCTGAAGTTGAGCAACCGCGAGAGCGATCTAAAGAAGCAAATCAAGGAGGCCGAGGCAGCGCTCGATAAGGCGGTCTATGGAAAGTATCCGGAGCTAACCGTGGAAGAAATCAAGGCGCTTGCGGTCGATGACAAGTGGCTCAATGCTGTCCAAGGGATGATTCAAGACGAGATGGATCGGATCAGTCATTTGCTAGCAGGACGTATTATTGCACTTGCGGATCGTTACGAGTTTTCATTGCCTGAGATCGTCAGTCGCGTTTCAAAAGAGCGCTCAAAGGTAAAGCAGCATTTGGCGCGGATGGGATTTTTGTGCGAAGGAGGCGACGTTGCCGGCTCTATTGAGGAAAGCTCGATGGTTTCCGCAAACATGCAGCCGTGGGAGGAAGTTCCCATTCTAGATCTTGTATCACTTCCGACGGGGCAAGTCGATCCTCGGAGGCAGCCATACAAGTCGATGCCGCTAATTGGGCCTGAACACATTGAAGAGGGCACGGGGAAATTATTTCAGACGACAACTGCCGCTGACCAGGGCGCAATAAGTGGAAAATACTTGGTGTCTAAGGGGGATGTCATTTACGGAAAGATTAACCCTCATCTTAGAAAGGTGGCAATTGCTCCTTATGACGCTATTTGTAGCGCTGATCTTTACCCGCTTCGCCCAAAGGAGGGGGTTTCTAGTGCCTTTATAGCTGCCACTCTGCTTAGCGACGAATTTAGCAATTTTGCTATCGCACTCTCGGCCCGTAGCGGCATCCCGAAGATAAATCGTGAAGAGCTGGCTGGATATCTAGTCCGAATACCCGTTTCACGCGACGAGCACTGGAGGATCGGCCAGGTAATGCTGGATGGTGATGCAGAAGCAGATGCTTTGGAGGCACTCCTGCGCAAATCGCAACAGATAAAGCTGGGCATGGTTCAAGAACTGCTCTCCGGTAGGGTCCGGCTAGTATGAGTGACGTCCTAAAACCGGAGAAAGTCACCCAGCGCCGTGTGATCGAGCTCTTTCAGGACGAGCTCGGATATAAGTACTGGGGCGACTGGGCCGATCGGCCGGGCAACAGTAACATCGAAGAGCAGCACCTGACGAACTGGCTTGGACGCCGTGGCTACAAGCCAGCGCAGATTGGCGCGGCCCTCCAGCGGCTTCAGCGGGAGGCGAGCAACGCGAGTCGTAGCCTCTATGCGAACAATCAAGCCGTATACAATCTGCTACGCTACGGGGTGGCGGTGAAGATCGAAGCGGGCAAGCCCTCCGAGACCATACAGCTCATTGCCTGGGACGATCCAACGGCAAATGAATTCGCGATTGCTGAAGAGGTGACGCTGACGGGAGGACACGAGCGGCGGCCGGACCTGGTGCTCTATTTGAACGGGATTGCCGTCGGTGTGCTTGAGTTGAAGAATAGCCGCGTCAGCATCGGTGACGGCATCCGGCAGAGTCTTTCCAACCAGCGGCCGGAATTTAATAAATGGTTCTACACCACCGTTCAGTTCGTCTTCGCCGGGAATGACACCGAGGGGCTTCAGTATGGCACCATCGGCACGCCGGCCAAATACTTTCTGAAATGGAAGGAAGATGAGGAAAGCGACGAAGGCTACAAACTCGACAAGTACCTGAAGAAGCTCTGCGATAAAGAGCGCCTGATTGAGCTGATGAAAGACTTCGTCCTCTTCGATGCCGGTGTGAAGAAGCTACCGCGGCCGCACCAATATTTCGGGATCAAGGCTGCTCAGGAGCGTGTCGGGCGGCACGAAGGCGGTATCATCTGGCACACCCAGGGTTCGGGGAAAAGCATCGTCATGGTGCTGCTCGCCAAGTGGATACTTGAGAACAACCCGAAGGCCCGCGTCGCCGTGATCACCGACCGCGATGAGCTGGACAAACAAATAGAAGGGGTCTTTGAAGGCGTAGGCGAGCCGATCAAGCGGGCGAAGAGCGGCCGCGATCTCCTCTCGAAGCTCGGGGAAGCAACACCGCGGCTGCTTTGTTCTCTCGTCCACAAGTTCGCCAAGCGGGACGTCGAAGACTTCGATGCCTGGATCAAGGACATGGAAGGGCAGTCCAGCTCGACCGTCGGCGAGATTTTTGTCTTTATCGACGAGTGTCACCGAACCCAGAGTGGCAAGCTCCACCGCGCTATGAAGGCCATGATGCCGAACGCCATTTTTGTCGGCTTCACCGGCACGCCCCTGCTCAAGAAAGACAAAAAGACCAGCATGGAGGTCTTTGGCCACTACATTCACACCTACAAGTTCAGCGAGGCAGTAGAGGACGAGGTGGTTCTCGATCTTGTGTACGAGGCCCGCGACATCGACCAGCGGCTCGGCTCGGAAGATCGGATCGAGGCGTGGTTCGAATCCAAGACCAAGGGGTTGAATGACTGGCAGCGGGACGAGCTGCGCAAGAAGTGGGGCACTATGCAAAGCGTGCTCAGCTCGAAGTCACGCATGAACCGCGTCGTTAGTGACATCCTATTCGATTTCAGTGTAAAGCCGCGCCTGAACAGTGACCGCGGCAACGCTATTCTTGTGGCCTCCACGATCTACGAAGCTTGCCGCTACTACGAGCTGTTCGGAAAGACCCCGCTCAAGGGCAAGTGTGCACTTGTCACGTCCTACAACCCGAACACGCAGCACGTGACCAAGGAAGAGATCGGGGCAAATTCGGAGACTGACAAGCAGTTCATCTACAACACTTACACGGACTTGTTGAAGGACGTCACGCCGCGCGCTGGCAAGTCCAAGACCGAGACATACGAGGACGACGCTAAAGACCTTTTCACCAAGCAACCCGCAAATATGAAGTTGCTGATCGTGGTCGACAAGCTTTTGACCGGGTTCGATGCCCCGCCATGCACCTATCTTTACATCGACAAATCGATGCAGGACCACGGCCTCTTTCAGGCGATTTGCCGAACCAACCGGCTCGATGGCGAAGATAAGGAGTTCGGTTATGTCGTTGACTACAAGGACCTCTTCAAGAAGGTTGAGAAGGCCATCGCCGTTTATTCTTCGGAGCTCGATGACAGCGCACCGGGTGCCGAGCCGGACGTTCTTCTTCAGGACCGTTTGACCAAAGGGCGCGAGCGGCTCGATGACGCCCTCGAAGCGCTGGAGCTCCTCTGTGAGCCCGTCGAGCCACCAAAGGGCGAGCTTGATTTCATTCACTATTTCTGCGGCAATACCGAAATCCCTTCGGACCTTGAAGAGCGGGAGCCGCAACGCTCGATGCTCTACAAAGCTGTTGCCTCCTTCGCGCGGGCCTATGCCAACCTGGCCGACGATATGGACGGCGCAGGCTACACGCCCGCCGAAATCCAGAACATCAAGAATAGGCTCGACCACTATCTCGCGATCCGAGAGATTGTCCGGAATGCAAGCGGCGAGACTCTCGATCTCAAGGCCTATGAGGCCGATATGCGGTATCTTATCGATACCTATATCGAGGCTGATGACGCACGAAAAATTTCCGCCTTCGACGACGTGAGCCTGCTAGATTTGATCGTGAAAACCGGCATCGCCGATGCGATTGCCAGCAAGCTCGGCAGCATGAAAGGCAATAAGGACGCTATCGCCGAAACCATAGAGAACAATGTCCGCAGCAAGATCATCAAAGAGCACCTCAACGACCCGGATTTCTATGACCGTATCTCGGCACTGCTCGACGAGATCATCCGAAATCGTCGCGAAAAGGCGCTCCAGTACGAGGAGTATCTGCGTCAGATCGCTGATCTCGTGAAGCGGATGGATGTCGGCACAGCCGAAGGAACACCTGAGCGACTTGATACGCCTGGCAAACGTGCCCTCTATAACAACCTGGAGAGCGACGAAGAACTGGCCCTACGGCTCGACGACACCGTGAAACAGAATGCTCCCGATGGCTGGCGTGGCGTGGAACCCAAAGAGCGCGTTATCAAAAAGGCGCTCTACCAAGAGCTCGGCGACAAGGACGAAGTCGAGCGCATTTTCCTGATTATCAAGGCGCAAAGGGAGTATTGATGGCTTCCGAACTGCGCCTTGGCGACATAACGGTGGATGTGATCCTGAAGGACATCAAGAATGTCCATCTCAGTGTCTACCCGCCGACCGGTCGCGTGCGGATTGCCGCGCCGCGTAGTATGACGCTGGAAACCATCCGGCTCTTCGCCATATCAAAGCTCGGCTGGATCAAGAGGCAGCAGCGCCGCCAGCGTGAGCAGGAGCGCGAAACCCCGCGCGAATATATCGAACGCGAAAGCCACTACCTCTGGGGGCGGCGGTACTTGCTGCGGATCGCAGACGATGCCCCGCGCGGCTATGTTGCCCTCTCGCATCGTCACATCGAGCTCGGCGTGCCCGAAGGATCCGATGCCGAAAAGCGGCAGGCTGTTCTGGATGGCTGGTATCGTGAAGAACTGCGAGCGGCTGCACGCGAGCGCGTTTCTTTCTGGGAGGATCGTCTCGCGGTAAGGGTCGACCGGCTCTTCATCCAGCGCATGAAAACGAAGTGGGGCGGCAGTAGTCCCGAGCGCGGTACGATCCGGCTCAATCTTGAGCTTGTGAAGAAAGATGCCGAGTGCCTCGATTACGTCGTTCTCCATGAAATGGCGCATTTTATCGTGCCAAACCATAGTGCCGGATTTGTTGCATTACTTGACCGTCATATGCCAAATTGGAGAAATGTGCGGAAGCATTTGAACGATTTACCGCTTCTGTCTGATAACAACGAGCAGTTAATTAAAGAGAATTTTTGATGCAGGCGCAGATTTCCAAAGACATCCGTTTTCGCTGTAGATGCCGTGATCAGTCGGTTGCCGATGCGGAGAGTCCATGAGCATCGGCCTTCAGTTTACACATAAATGCGGTGACAAGAATGGAGCGGTGCTCGACATCGTGTTCATCCACGGCATAACGGGCGACCCGGACGAGACCTGGACCAATAACGCAGGGGGTTTCTGGCCGTGCTGGCTAGCGGACGACCTGCCTGGTCTCTGCATCCATACGGCCGGGTATCCTTCCAGCTTCTTTGCCAAATGGGCGAAGAAGGAGATGAACATTCACGAACGCGCCTCCAGTCTTGCCGAGCACATGGTTGCTCATGGCATCGGGAAGCGACCACTGGTCATCATCTGCCACAGCCTTGGTGGCCTCCTGGCGAAGGAAATGTTCCGGGCCTGTTGCGAAGCGCAGGACGAGGATTGGATCGCCCTTGGCGACCAGCTCAAGCTCGTTGTCTTTTTCGCCACGCCCCATAAGGGCGCTGCGCTTGCCGCCATCATGAACACCCTCATACCTCGGACCAGTTCGCCCTCTGTCGAAGCGCTGAGCAATGACACCGGTTATCTCACCAACTTAAATAGCGGCTATCGCGACTTGGCCGCCAAGAAAGGACTTACAACCGTCGCCTATTACGAAAAGTACAAGACCAAAAACGTCGCACTTGTTGTCTCGGAGGACTCTGCAGACCCGGGCAACACAAAGACCCGACCTGTAGCTCTTGATGCCGACCACATCGAAATTTGTAAGCCCGGTGCCAAAGACTCACCGGCGTATTTGTCTGTATCCCGTCATATTGGAAAGGTCCTGGAGGGCTGCCCTACGTTGGAGGAAGACGACCCCGATGACGGTCTCGGGCCGTACGATTACTCGAAACCCGCGGAGCATGATCGCCGCACCTTGCAGGAAAAGCTCATTGATGCCGGCAGGGAATATGAATACGCCACTGCGAACAGCCTTCAAAACAGGTTCGCGCGCACCTACTACAGGCTTGGCCTATTCACTGAAGCCAAAACCCGGCATGATACGATCCTCTCGGTTGTCGAGCAGCGCTTTCTGACTCACGTCTACGGCCCAAAAATTTGCGCGGGCGCGCCGGAATCCGAGATCGCGGCGGCCTTGCAGGAGCATGTTATCGATCCGCTTTGTACGTCAGCCCAGTACGGCAGGCTGACAAATAGCACCGTTCTCCAGGCGCTATACTACCTGACCGAGCAATGCCATATACAGTGGGACAAGCCATGACCGGACGGCTTTGGTTTCCGCAGCTCGATGTCTATGACGCCGTCCGTAGGTTAGGCGGACTTCTTGGTTTGTGGAAGGGCAAGACACTGCCATCGCCCGAGCGACTGTTCATCATGGATTTCTTCCTCGCGAATGCGCCGCTTCTCCACAAAACGCATATGCCGCAGGAGGTGCGAAAGGCCTTTGGAGAGCTCGGCGTGCCGCGTCCCGAAAAATCTTTCGTCAGCTATCCCTCACCGCAAATGCTCTTCCAGAAGATGGACGAGGTGCAACGCCAGGCGTTCCGCACTCTGTCCGGCAAGGGCCTGATAGAGCTGCCACAGCTTGAAAGCGGCAATGTCGCTCCGTCCGAAGAGGGGCGCAGGCTCTTTCGCGAAGAGTTCTTGCCCCTCTTTTCCGATCGGGAGCGACAGCTGGGCGCATTTCTGGTTGGCCTGTATGCCCCGGAAACCAGATCGATCTCGGATATTCGCCAGAGTACAGGACTGCGGAGGCTTGTAAGATGAGTTATTCGCAGTTCCATATCAAACGCCTACGGGTCATGCAGGGCGGAGACCCCGTCTATGATCAGACTTTCCATACGGGCGTGAATATCATCCGGGGTGAGAACGGCTCCGGCAAATCGACGATTGCAGATTTCATATTCTACGTTCTCGGCGGTGAGTTTGATAACTGGAAGTCCGTAGCCGCGAACTGTGATGAAGTTCAGGCGGAGATAGGGACGGCGAGCGGTCTCTTAACCGTCAAGCGAAGTATAGACAGGGCTCAGACGCCTGCATCTGTATTCTTTGGCTCGTTCGAGGAGGCCTCGGCTCAGGGTTTGGATGGCTGGCAGAGTTATCCGATCCGGCGGACAGCGAGCGGTAGTGAGAGCTTCTCACAGATCATGTTCAGGGCCTCGGGTATACCCGAAGCCCAAAGCCAGGGCGCGGCCAACATTACGATGAACCAGCTGCTGCGGCTCGTTTATGCGGATCAACGGACGCCGGCCGCGTTCCTCTTTCGGTATGAGTCGTTCGATACCGGCGAGATCAGGGAGGCGGTCGGTGACCTTGTCTGCGGTATCCGTGGCTATGAGTCCTACGAGATCGAGCTCGAACTCCGGAAATTGAACAAACAGTTCGATGAACTGGATGCTCAGTACAAGTCGCTCCTCAAGTCATTACCGGAGGAGGAGGCTCTGGCGCGGGTCGAGAGCATTGATAGCCGGCTCAAAGAGCTGGAAGCCGAATATGCCCGCCTCTCGGAAGAAATCGCCAATGTTGACGATCGTATTGACGACCAGGAAGTCCGCGCCTTTCTCGATGAGAGAAAGAAGGCTGCCGCGGACATCCGCAGGCACCGTGGGCGCATTGCGGAACTTGAACAGCAAATCCACACCAATGACCTCGAAGTTGCGGATTTGACGAACTTCATCGCCCATCTCGAAGAGTTGTCGGAAAAGCTGCCGAAGGCGAAGAAATCGTCCGAGATTATTGGCAGTATCGAATTTACCCACTGTCCGGCTTGTCTGGCGCCGCTCAACGGTACAAGCGATCCGGACCATTGCGTTCTTTGCGGCAGCGAGACCGATCCGGAACAGGAGCGCTCCCGGTATCTCCAGATCAAGCTCGACCTCGATATCCAGATCAGGGAGTCGCGCCAGCTTCTTTCGGACAAGGAAACCGGTACGTCGAACGCCAAGAAGGAACTCAGGCGGCTTCGTTCTGACTACCAAGAGCAGCTTTCCGAGTTCACGGTACGCTACGAGATCAGCAACGGGCCGCGCGAGAGTTTCGTGGCTGAACGCTACCAGCGGCTGGGCCAGATTGATAGGGAGCTGACCCAACTCTCACGGCTGCGCGAACGTGCGGGTGAACTTGAAGGCATAAGTACGCGCAAAGCCGCCGTGCAGGCCGAGATCGACAAGAAGAAAGACCGCCAGAAGGCGCTCGACGCTGCCAGTTCGCGTCGACGGCGCATCGCGCTTACCCATGTCTCCGAGAAGGCAAAAACCTTCCTGAGGCAGGACCTCGACCGTCAGGACGAATTCCGACATGCGGATTCAGTGGAGGTGAACTTCAGGGATAACTCGATCCTCGTGGATGGTGACCTCAATTTTGCCGAGAGCAGCAATGTGATTGTGAAAAACTCCGTGATCCTCGCGCTTTTCGCGGCCGCCACTGAAGACGAAGAGTTCCTGCATCCGCGCTTCCTGCTCATGGACAATGTCGAAGACAAGGGCATGGAGGACAAGAGAAGCCACAATTTTCAGGACATCATCGTGAAGGCGTCGAAAGCCGCCAAGCTCGATCACCAGATCATCTTTACGACGTCGACGATCAATCCCGAACTTGCTGGCGATGACTACACCATCGGCCCGCACTATACGCACGACCACCGCACGTTGCGGAACGTTGGCGACAGCGATGAGGAGTAGTCCTATGGTTTATCTCATCCTCGCCCGGATCGCTGACAAATGACGCTGAGCAATGTACAGGTGCCGGCCGGTAGGGCCATCAGTGATGCCGAGGCGTTCTTGGGCAGCAAGCACAATGCGCTAGGCGCCTATCAGTCTCTTGAGCACCTGGTCGTCGATGGCGAGGATCAGGTTGATGCAGGCACTTTCCGTGGCCTAATGCATCATATGCTGGTGATACGTTCCGAGTTGGCGAAAGCCCTTTGGAGGGCCGAGCTCTATGTCGGTATATCGATTATCGACGAACTTGTCTTTCAGTCGGTTAAGAAAGGGCCTGGGCCAATCGTGCAGGACGTTCTGTCCTATTTGACAACTACTCAGGTCGGTGCGCCAGGTTTCGTGCTGTACCCGCTCCACGGCTTCGGAATAGAGAGGGAATCGATTTTCGACATGGGCCGGGGTGCGAATTCGTTTCTACACTTCAGGCAAATGGGGGTGTGCCTTGCAGCACAAAGCAACGACTTCGATGCGACTGTCGATACAGTTTACAGGATGGCATCGAGACTCGGTGTTGAAGGGAAAATTGATCCGTCTGACTTGGGCCATCATACACGCGCCGGGAGTATGGACTGGTTTACAAGAAACCCGCTTATGATGGTGCGGCTGGCATCGCACACCGGGGCATACTACGAGAACCAGTTTGTCTATACATTAAAAATTCGGGTTTCGTCGGCACTGGCTGCGATGCTGTATGCTCTCGGCGCTGACCGCGGCAATAAGAGCGATGATTTTCATTCGTCTGCCAGAGTCAACAACTGGCAGACGCTCGATATCCACCATTATCTCATCGGAGAGTCACGCGGGGCCAAATCCGATCCTGTCGACCTGCGGCGCGTGCCGATGAATGTTGCAGCACTTGACCTCGCGCTGTTGTCCGACCTGACTCTTACGCTTAGCCCGGACACGCTGAAGTCAGCGTTCCTGAGAAAAGCGCAGAGACAATTTGCGAAAGCGCTCAAAGTTGTAGAGGCGGGGCACCTCGCCCATGTGAACACGACAAGCGATGACCGTGTGAGGCGTAAGGTTTATGCGAGGATTGTAACAGCACTCGATTGGTACCGTCGTTCGTTCAGCGCGCGTGTCACCGACGACGAAGCCGTTGTCTCATTGGCCGTTGCCTTCGAGACCCTCCTGACGGACGGCTACTTGAGGGGAGGCGTGAAGGACCGTGTGGAGAGACGACTTCGCATTTCTCTTCGCGGCAAAAGAGGTGTCGGTGACTATGTCGATGCTGTAATTTCAATTATGCAGGCAAGAGGTGAAATCGTCCACAACGGGTCGACGTTGCAGGAAGCGGAGGTCATCAAGGCGCAAGCGGCCTTTGCTCTATGCTTTGAGGATGTCGTTGGTCGACTGCCCGGGCTCGGGAGCAGTCTGGATCAGCCAATCGGGAAAGTACTGGGTGACGCTTGATCAAACTGGTTTCGTTTGCAGGCGGAGCAGGTATCGCGACAGTTCGGATATTTATCTCCTAGGGAATCATTACAATGAAATCGTCCGGGGGTCTGTAGAGTAGCGAGCGCTTAATCCGTTTTTCATCGAACCCGGTTTTGGCAACGATCTCGTCTTTGAACGAACGATAATCCTTGTAGGTCATTCGTGGATCAATCATCACCTGATCAAAGACTTTGTGCGGATCGAGCGGGTACTTGTAGACGCCGTTCTTGTGCACTGCTGAACTGCCTTCGAAATAAACGAGGCGCACTTCTTTCTCGTGTTCGAAGGCGCTTCGCTTAACAAGTAGCGAGTTTGCAACTGATCGAGCGGATAGGTCGTCCTTGAATACAGTACGCGCGAATTTTCGAAGCCCTGCTTCATTCGGGTAGGTCACCCGGCCAATGAAGCAACTGTCGTTTTCCATTCCTTTGTTGGCGCTACACAGGCTATCGAGAAGCCTTCCAACCGTTGTCCTTATGCGCACGGCGTCTTTCCCGGGCGAGTAGATGCGCCACATAGCATCAGACGCTTTATGCAGCGTCCAGCACTGACCATAGACATCGTCGTGAAACGCAATATCTCCAATTTCGCCGTTTGATCGCTTCACTGGCGATCTCAAAATGAAGTTCTCGAAGGGGTCTTCCCACTTCGTCGGCCATACAAGGGCATTCTGCCTTTTCCCGAACAACTCAAAGAACCGATTCCGGGGGAATACCCTGTAAATTGTGGTTCTTCTGGTGATGTCGCCGATAATAGTTCCTCGTGGCATCTATTAGGCTCCTTTGACGTCGAAGCCGAGAAAGCGCAGGGCTTTCGCCATGCGGCCGTTCATGGGCGGGCATTCTTGGGGTTTGATCGTGCCATAGAGTTCGAGGGCGCAGAACTTGGCGAAGAGCTTCACTTTCATCGAGCGTTCATAGAGCACATCGTGCAAGCGCTGGATAAAGTCGCCCGGGCCGTGAAGCAAGTAGGCAAGCGTTTCTCGCACGTGGGCGATGTCGTCGTTATTCTGCTTCCAGAATTCCGCCGGTAGATTCTGGAGGCCACCTTTGACGAAGCGCATCTGTTCGGTGAAGGCGTGCAGCGACATGAGACCGGCGGTGAGAGGTTCCTTGTCCGCCTCCTCGATTGCTTCCCGTGTCCCGAAGGTCTGTTTCACTGTGTGCAGCCAGGCGACGTAGTCTTGCGGTACCTTGTTGTCCGCAGCCTCTACCCACTCGCGAGCGTAGCTTTCGATCGTTTGTCTTCGCTCGGCAGGGCTGCGTAGGGGGGCGGTCTTCCATGCCTCGTCGCCGATGACGTGGGTCAGCCGGACATAGTTCAGGAAGCGGTTGGTCTCGTTCTCGATGCCGACCTCTTTGAGATCGGAACGTCGAAAGCCGCCGTCCCGGAGGATGGCTGTGACTTCACCGAAGGCCGGGCGATATTGCTCGTAGACCTCCTGGCGTAGCGCTTCGAGAAAAACACGCTCGCTTGACCTCTGGCGGCTGGCGACATTGATGTTGTGCGGTTGGGCCTTCCCGAGGGCGGCTTCGATTTCTTTCTCAGTGTCGGGCTGTCTGCGGCGGAGTTCCTTCCAGGTCTTCTCGAATTCATCGAGTTTCTCGCGCGTCAGAACCTGACCGGCATCCCAGAGTTCGACGAAGAGCGCTCTCACGTCTTCGAGGTCTTCAGCGTCCTCGTTGCGGTCAAGCCGGATCACGGCTTCGCGGTTCGCCTGCAGGCCGCCATCGGTGAGATTGGCGGAACCGAGAAGCGCAGCGTTTTCGAAGATGAAGATTTTCGCGTGGAACCGGCTGGTCAGATAGCGGATCGCAATGCCCGGGACCTCATGAATCTTGCGTAGGGCTTGTGGGCTGGTCGCTTCGTTGAGGCCGATAAGCAGTTGCACGGTCTTGCCTTTCCGTGCTGCTTCAAAGATTGGGTCCGCCTGCGTGAAATAGGGCGCTGCGAGATGCATGTGCTGGGAGCCATCGAGCAACTGGGCAAAGGGGTTGATGACGAAATCCTTCTGCGGCCCGTTCGAAAATAGTCTGCTCATTATGCTCCTCTCTGGCGCTTCGGTCTCATGCCTGTGCGCTTTTCTGAAATCATAACATGGAGTTAGGTGCTTGTCGCCCGTCCGGATTCCGGTACGGCAGTCCGGTCGTCCAAGGTCTATAGCTTCCGTGAAAATACATTGGTTTCAAATGAATGTGCCGAAACTTAGTCGCGTAGGGCGGCGATCGATTTGATCGTGCCGTCGCTGTCCTGGAACTTCCAGTTCCCGTTCCAGACATTTTCGTTGCCTGCGGCGATCGAGGCGTTGAGCTGGTTCAGCGTGTCATAGGTCTGGCCGGTATCGGTGCGGTGCCACATGCCGTTCTCTGCCACAGCGTTGTACTGCTTGCGCTTATAGGTCCGGAAGATCGTGAAGCCGGGCGGGAAAGTGACGTTGTTGCGGCGGTCGACAAAGCCTTCGCTGATGTCGGTGGCCTGGGGGGTGTCTTGCGTAGCGGTGTCGGGGGCGGGCTGGCATTTGAAGATACGCCGCAGAATGGCGTCTTCGGTCTCTTCGCCCTCCTGGCGGTGGCTCCAGATGGCAGCGAAAACATCTGTCGAAATAGGTATCGTGCGGTTCATGATCTATCTCCTTTGCTCTTGTGATTAGTAATTAGCAAATAGTGCTATGCAGTGTCAAGCGTAGAATCTTGATGTGGTGGGGGTGCGTCCTGCCGGCTGCGCGTCGGCGGCAGGACCGGGCTCTCGTGAACCGGACCCGCGCCGTAGCCTTGGCAACAGCGGGCTCCAGCCCTCCGGCTTCGATCCCTCGCACGGACATGCCCCGGCGAGACGGGCCTTATTGACGAAGCTGTTTGGGAATCAGCGGCGCTCTAATACGAACCTCGACAGTCCGACCTCTTGGGCTGCGCTATTGATGGACGGAGTCCATATGCTGCAAACGGCAAACAAAGTCCAAGGCGCCCTCCCGCAACCAACTTTAGCGAACTTTCGCTTTCAGTAAGGCCCGCCTCACCGGCGGGCCTTACTGCTGTTGATTGTCACTGAGAACTGACCCGGTAGCCCCATAAATTGTCACTGAGAATTGACCCATGTGAACACACTTCCCCGACGGTTTTGGTTGGGGGGATTTGGAGTGATCGACATGGGATTTTTGAGTGTCATTCGACGCTGGGCATTGCGTGACAAGATGCCAATCAGGGAGATTGCCCGGCGGACGGGTTTGTCTCGGAACACGATAAAGAAGTATCTGCGTGAAGGTGCGGTGGAACCGCAGTTCAAGACGCCCAAGCGTCCAAGCAAGCTGGATCCCTATTCGGATCGGCTGTCAGCCTGGCTTTTAATCCAGACGCGGAAGTCACGCAAAGAGCGGCGGACAGTGAAGCAAATGCATGCTGATCTGGTGAAGCTGGGATATGATGGCTCCTATGAACGCGTAGCAGCTTTCGCCCGGGCATGGCGTGAAGATCGGCATCGAGCGGAACAGACGAC
>NZ_LWER01000455.1:0-69446 GCF_001634775.1 Sulfitobacter sp. HI0027 | reverse complement strand
GATGCCGAACTCCGCGACCAGACCACGCAGATTGTTGATGAGTTGCGTTCTTTGGAGCACCAAAAGGTCACGCGCCCGATGTAGCGACAACAGGGATTGCTGCTCGACTGTTTTGGTCGCAACAAACCGCATGGTGGGTCGGGTCACTGCCTCGCAAATTGCTTCGGCGTCAATGGCATCAGACTTACCGCGTTTGACATATGGCTTCACATACATCGGCGGAATCAGCCGAACCTCGTGACCAAGAGCTGTCAGTTCACGGGCCCAATGATGCGCACTGCTGCACGACTCCATGCCAATCAGGCACGGATCCAGTTTTGCAAAGAACGGCAGAAATTGCGCTCGTCGCAGCGGCTTGTTGAACACGACTTCTTCGCTCGCGGTGATCCCATGGACCTGGAAAACGTTCTTGGCCAGATCAACGCCGATTGTGGTAACTTGCATGGGGTGGCTCCTCTCATAAGCAGATTTTGACAACTGCACTATGGCGCATTGCGACGCCGGTTGAAGCAGGAGCCATCCACCCCATCAGCTTGGGGCCGGGAGCGTTTCGGCAGGCTACCGGGACTGTTGATGGGAGCTTGAATTGAGCTGCCCTTGAAAACTGACGCTTAGAGCATCCGTGGCGTGTCGATGATTAGCCCCAACCAACACTCCAGCTCCTCACGTTGTTGTCGCTTCCCGGATGGGCATCTGGAAGGTAAAGACAGTGCGGTTGTCGTCTGATGACACGTCCAGGGTGCCCCCGTGCCCTTTCGCGATTTCGGAGGCGATAAAAAGTCCCAGTCCCAACCCTTCTCGGTTCGGGCGGTCTTTGCGGCGCTCGAAGGGTAGGAAAAGACTGGGCAACATGTCATCAGAAATCTTCTTTCCCGAATTGGTGACCGAGAGCGAAAAGTTCCCTGTTGTCGCGGTGGACTCCACCTGGATGGGCGCACCCGAAGCCCCGTGGGTCACCGCATTCGCCAGAAGGTTCGAAAACATTTGAGATATACGAGGCACGTCACAAGCGATTGGTTCAAGGAGATCAATGTTGGTTACGATCTTCTGGTCCGGTGCCGCTGCTTGAAGTTCTGCGACGATCTGGTGCAGCGCTGGCTTCAGGGTTGAGCTCAAGGTTTTCTCAATTACGATGCCCTCGCCTTGGCGACGGCGGGCCTGATCGAGAAGGTTTTCAATCAGATGCTCCATCCGATTGACTGAGCCACGCATCAGGTTGACCAGCTCAATCGTCTTATCATCGAAATTTTGCCGCGCTATCAGGCGAAGGCCAGCTTTGAGCGCATTGACGGGATTGCGCAGATCATGAGCCAGGATGGCGATAAAACGCTCTTGAATACGGGCCAGCTCTTGTTCTTGCGCCACGGCCTCTCGGCTGGCGGTCAGTTCCTCGTCGGCATCCAGAATCTCCCCGATAATTTGCGCAAAAAGTCTGAACATCGACAGCACGCGGTCATTCTTCAGCTTACGAGGCTGCGGATCGATGGCACACAGAGTGCCGAAGAAGAAGCCGTCCTGGAGATAGATTGGGACAGAGATATAGCCACGAAATCCATAGCGAGCAGGACAGTGGTGGTCGACATAGGTTTCATCGGCGTAGACATCGTCGATAACGATCTCTTGGTTGTATTGCCGCACTTCGTGGCAAAGTGTGCTTTCGACATCCAACTCGTCCCCCGGCATCAGTCCGAATGAAATGTGATCGATAGCACGACAAGTTACCCACCGAGATTCAGTAACGCGTGCGACCGCTGCAAATCCCATCCCAGTAGCCAACGCAACGGTTTCTAAAAGGGTAATAATTGCGTTGCTGCGACCGACAGCGTCGATGTCGGCCCGGAAGTCGTGCTGTTCTAACAAGTGCTACCTCTACTGACCTAAGTTAGGCTCGAGCCGATATCGAACCTTAGCGCGTCGCCAACCCAAAGTCAGCCAGATTAGTGGGCGCCTTTGAAGCACAGCAGGGGATTAAATTCCGCAACGGCAAAGTTTTTCTTACCATGGTGGCGACCAATAGGATGTATCGCCAACTGACTTCCAGCTTATATTGTTGAAATTAGATGGCGCGGACATCGTCAGGCTGTCTTTGAAGTCTTGGAAAGCCCAGCCTGCTCTTGCGACAGCCGGGCTGCACGCAGCCGAGCAGTCTTTTCCAATCGTTGGCTGGTTTCTTTGCCGATGATTTCGGTTGCGGCAGCACTGGTCTGCTCGGCGATAGTCTCTCGTTTTGAGGGTTCTTGAGGGGATTTTCGAACTGTCATCTGTGTCTCTCTTTTCTCGCGCTGAAAGCATAATGGGCTGCTGTGACCTTGAGCTACACCTTCATGATGACTTAGCCCGCGGGGGCCGAAAGGAAACGGACCAAAATGACAAGCTAAGATTGGCCGTTATAGGTCCGCACGGGCCTTGGTTCGAAAGGGGGGCTGGGCGCGGGTGACTTAAGGGGGCTGATCAGACTTTGATATTCTACGCTAAGTCGTTGGCGATTATCCATTGCACTCGCGAAAGCTCCAGTTGGGAGGTCGCAGGCTAAGTTACAGATCCCATGGAAGACGACACAAGATTTACTATTGCTACGAATGGCGGCTTTGTTCGCCGCAGCTGCAGTATTTCGGAACCGGACCGAGCATCCGCTTTGGGCCGAAATTCACGGAAGGGGCGTTGGCCCCATCCTCGAGAATCCAGCGGCACTCTGACCTATCGGCTGGACGAACTGTCTTGCAAGTCGAGGCAGATGGCATATCTGGGCCAGAACATTAGGATGCCAGCCGACAATGCTATTGAGCAACACAACATCACAAGAGAGACCCGGCAAGCACAACATGGCTGGGAGCATCTTTCCAAAGAGGCCCAGCGACTTAAGATCCGTCCTGTCGAGATCATCGAAGCCATCCGCGACGATCGGATCACTCGAGTGGGCAACCACATGGAATGGGAAGGATACGCAGCGGTTCACGTCTATCACGACGAGGTCGCGGTAGTGCTCCTCCCCGACCCTGTCGACGCACAGAGCATCGAAAACTTCGCGAAGGCCGTTGGCATCGGGCAGCTCTCGATCCTCAAACGCATGATCGACGAGGGGCATGTTCAGATAACGATCGTCAAGAACCCGATCACTAAGGTAGATCAGGCCTACTTCACCGCCGAAGACGCCGTCGCCTTCGAAGAAGGCTATACGACGCCCAAGCTGCTGTCACAGACCCATGGTGCATCGTGGCAGGCATTGGTTAGACGGTTACGAGATGCGGGCATCAAGCCCTTTGTTGGCAAGCGTGGTGCTTTCGGGAACGTCTATTTGCGGGAAGCGATAGATCGCATTCTGAGGTAAACATCCGATATTGCTATCATAAAATAGTGGCGCAGGATGAACCTGCGCCATTCTTTTTATTTCCTTCGATCCGCCTGAAAAGCAACCCATGGAAAACCTATGTTGTGATTTCTGGAAAAGGTATGCGGTAACTGACAGTAACTCATAGCGCGGGAGGCATCATTCAAAATAGCCGCAGCTCGAACAGGTCATACAACCATCAACGACGTGAAGCGAGCCCAGTCACGAACCGCTACATGTAGGTACAAATTGCTAAAGCCACACAGCATCTTGGACAATGGTGGAGGTTCGCGGTAATTTTGCCCCGATTACGAGACAACTCTATCCCGATTTACACCCTCAGTGGGTCCACGCCCCACGCCGCCCGGTCGCGAAATTCTCGCCATAGCCACCGGCGCGGATGTTGGGCTTGCGCTTGTTGGGCAGTTGCACCTGCGCGTCGATGCCGTGATCGCGGGCGTATTCTTCGGCGGCTTCGCGGGTGTCGAACTGCAAGCGCACTTGGCTCTGCGTATCATCGGACGAGGTCCAGCCCATCAGCGGGTCAACGCTGCGCGCTTCCGCGGGCGAAAACTCAAGCAACCAAACACGGGTCTTGGCCGTGCCGGAGGACATCGCTGTACGGGCGGGTTGGTAGATACGTGCGCGCATTTCGGGACTCTCGCTTCAGGAACCTCGGGCTTTATCTAATATTCCGTGCCAAGGGGCAAGGGAATGCAGGATCGTGCAAATAAACCCTACCATGCTGCGGTGCAGAGACTACATCATGATTACCTCATTGGAGAGCACGATATGACCCCCTTTTCCTTCTTTGCTTTACAAAGCCAGTTTGCCGCCTTGGCAGTCGAAACCCAGATCGTGATGTCCCTGCGCCTTTTGGCCATGGCCGGTGCGCTGCCCGCGCGCCCCGGTGAAAATAACCGCATGGTCGCCGAGAAAGGCCCCGCCATGGTCAAAGCCTTCAGCGCCGGGACGCAGGCGATGATGCTGGGCAAAAGCCCCGATCAGGTCATGAACGCCTCGCTCGCGCCCCTTGCCCGCAAGGTGCGACAGAATCGCAAACGATTGATGAAGTAGCGGCAAAAGCGCCCTTCGCGGCCCCCTGCCCCTTGAACCCCGCGTGAAAGAGGGCACCTATGGGAAGCTTGACGAAGGATACCCGCGATGCCCTATGCCCATTCCGACAAATCCGAGGGGATGCCGATGCTGGCAAACCCCGCGCCAGACGTGCGCAGTCGCCCCAAGCTGGAGGGCGGCCATAAGTTCAAGCTGGTGACCGAGTTCGCTCCGGCGGGCGACCAGCCCACCGCGATCAAGGAATTGACCGAAGGGGTGAACTCGGGCGAGCGCGATCAGGTGCTTCTGGGCGCGACCGGCACGGGCAAGACTTTCACCATGGCCAAGGTGATCGAGGAAACGCAACGCCCGGCGATCATCCTTGCGCCCAACAAGACGCTGGCGGCGCAGCTTTACGGCGAATTCAAAGGCTTCTTCCCCGACAACGCGGTGGAATATTTCGTCTCATACTATGACTACTACCAGCCCGAAGCCTATGTCGCGCGGTCCGATACCTTCATTGAGAAGGAAAGCCAGATCAACGAACAGATCGACCGGATGCGCCACTCTGCCACCCGCGCGCTGTTGGAGCGTGACGACGTGATCATCGTGGCCTCGGTTTCCTGCATCTACGGCATCGGTAGCGTCGAGACCTACGGCGCGATGACGCAAGACTTGAAAGCGGGCGGCATGTACGACCAGCGCAAGGTGATCGCCGATCTGGTGGCGCAGCAGTACAAGCGCAATGACGCAGCCTTCCAGCGCGGCTCTTTCCGTGTGCGCGGCGACAGCCTTGAAATCTTCCCCGCCCACCTTGATGACCGCGCATGGCGGCTCAGCTTCTTTGGCGAGGAATTGGAAAGCATCACCGAGTTCGACCCGCTGACGGGTGAGAAGACGGACACGTTCGACCAGATCCGCGTCTACGCCAACAGCCACTATGTGACGCCGAAACCGACGATGTCCCAAGCCATCATCGGAATCAAAAAAGAACTGCGCACCCGGCTCGATCAACTGGTCGCCGATGGTAAACTGCTGGAAGCGCAGCGGCTGGAACAGCGCACCAATTTTGACATTGAGATGCTGGAGGCCACCGGCGTCTGCAACGGGATCGAGAACTATTCGCGCTATCTTACGGGCCGCGCTCCGGGTGAGCCGCCCCCCACCCTCTTCGAATTCATCCCCGACAGCGCCATCGTCTTTGCCGATGAGAGCCACGTTTCGGTCCCGCAGATCGGTGGCATGTACAAAGGCGACTATCGGCGCAAATTCACGCTGGCCGAACACGGCTTCCGTCTGCCGTCCTGCATGGACAACCGCCCGCTGAAGTTTGAGGAATGGGACGCCATGCGCCCGCAGTCGGTCTTTGTCTCGGCCACCCCGGCGGCGTGGGAGATTGAGCAGACCGGCGGTGTGTTTACTGAACAGGTGATCCGCCCCACCGGCCTGCTGGACCCCCAAGTCGAGATACGGCCCGTCGAGATGCAGGTCGATGATCTGCTGGATGAGGTCCGCAAAGTCGCCGCCGATGGCTACCGCACGCTTTGCACCGTGCTGACCAAGCGCATGGCCGAAGACCTCACTGAATACATGCACGAACAGGGCATCCGCGTGCGCTACATGCACAGCGATATCGACACGATCGAGCGGATCGAAATCCTGCGCGATCTGCGCTTGGGCGCCTTTGATGTGCTGATCGGGATCAACCTTCTGCGTGAGGGTTTGGACATTCCCGAATGCGGGTTGGTGGCCATTCTCGATGCCGACAAAGAAGGCTTCCTGCGCTCGGAAACCTCACTGATCCAGACCATTGGCCGCGCCGCGCGGAACGCCGAAGGCCGGGTCATCATGTATGCCGACCGCATCACCGGCTCGATGGAACGCGCCATGGGCGAGACTGAGCGCCGCCGCGTTAAGCAGATGGCCTATAACGAAGAGCACGGCATCACCCCCGCGACGGTGAAAAAGAACGTCGAAGACATCCTTGCCGGCCTCTACAAAGGCGATGTGGACATGAACCGCGTCACCGCCAAAGTCGACAACCCGTTGGCGGGCGGCAATTTGCAAACCGTGCTCGACGGGCTGCGCACCGACATGCGCAAAGCGGCCGAGAACCTTGAGTTCGAAGAGGCCGCAAGGCTGCGCGATGAGGTCAAACGGCTGGAGGCGGTGGATTTGGCCGTGGCCGATGACCCGATGGCCCGGCAGCAGGCGGTGGACCGCGCCGTCGATGCGGCCCAACAAGCCTCGGGGCGTAGCACCTCTGGCCGCGGCGGGATGCGCGGCGGCAACGTCAAACGCCGCAAACGGTAACGCAAAAGGGCCGCCCCTTGGGGTGGCCCTTACGCACGATCAGCATGTCAGAGCGGCCAAGCTACCGTCGAAGTGCCGCCACCAAGGCCAGCACCAGTGCCGCGCCAATCGCCGCCACGACCAGCAGCAAAAGCAAGCCCCCCGCCGCCACCACCGTGACGCCAAGCGCGGCAAGGATAAAGGGTAGCGCAACGGCGCCCACAACCCCCAGAATGAGGTACAGAAGTCGGTTCCGGCCCGCCACGGCGCCAGCAATCGCCCCGGCGGCAAGCCCGACGACCACAAGTGCGATCAGCGCCACCGCGCCAAGCGTATCAAGAAAGGCTTCCATTAAACGGATCTCCTACATCAGATGAATGGTACGAATGGCACGCCGCACCCCGCGAGGGTAAGCAGCAGGCTAAAAGCGATCAATCGGCGCATCGAGAATTCCCTTTCCGGTCACGGCCAAACCGGCCGTCCCGCCATGAGACCCGATCCGCGCCGCGAAAACAATGGGCTGCGCTGAATATCGCCCCCACAAAAAAGGGAGGCGATACCGCCTCCCCCTTGTCAGTCGGGAATACCGATCAAAGCCAGTAGTAGGGCACGCCGTAGTGGTCAAACGTGCGCTCTTGCCATGCGCGGTCGCTGTGCCACTGTTCGGTCCGTTCCGGCGCACCTTTGACCGTGGCCTCGTCGATGTTTGTCCTGAAACCATCGCGGGCCGGATCATAGTCCAGCGCGTTCCATGGCACGGGGTAATGCTCTTCTCCGATGCCAAGAAAACCACCGAAACCCATCACGGCATAGGCAACCTTGCCGGATTTCTTGTCGATCATCAGGTGGTCGATGTGGCCGATTTCGGTCCCATCCGCGCTGAAAACGGCGGTGCCGTTCACATTGCCCGAAGAAACCAGCGATGCGGGTGCTGTCGTGTCGGTCATGGCCTGTTCCTTTCATGATTGCTGTAACGACAATACCCAAGGCGGGCGGCGCCGGTTCCCGTCATGCGGGCGGGCTGGCAAAGATCGGCTCACTTCCGCGCGGCGCGGCTTGGGAACTATTTGGCCCTCGCTTGGGTTGATCACTCAATAGAAACACACGCATTCGAGAGGGATCATACAATGGAATATGGACTTTTAGGGCTCATCGTCCTCATCGCCGACATCTACGCCATCTATCAGGTCATCACCTCAAACGCATCGGGCGCTGCCAAAATCGCTTGGGTGTTGGGCATCATCATCCTGCCTGTACTCGGCTTCATCGTCTGGCTGATCGCAGGCCCACGTGGCAACAAAGCCCACGTGTAACAGCCCTGACATAGACGACCCCGAAACCCGGTGCCCATGGTGCCGGGTTTTTACGTTCGACCGTCCGAGGCAACGATTTGTTAACCGCTATTAACCAAGATCGCCGCAGGAGCCTGCCATGCGATCTGCCTTTTGCCTTACCCTGCTGGCCTGCCAGCTAAGCCCCGCCGCCGCCCCAGCCGGACCATGGCTGCGCGAAGAGGGCACGACTTTTATCTCAAGCTCCTTCTCGGCGACCTACTTCTACGACCTTAGCCAAAGCACCTATATCGAATACGGGCTGCGCGAGACCCTGACCCTCGGCTTCGACCTGAACACCGCCCAAAGCCGCTTTGGCCAACAAAGCGGCCATGCCACCGTGTTCCTGCGGTTTCCCTTGGGAGAGCCGACCGAAATGGGGCGTTGGGCCTATGACATCGGCGCCGGAGCAAGCTGGTCGGGGGATCTGATTTCTTCCCACCTCAGGGCGGGGCTGTCTTGGGGCCGCGGCTTCACCTTGGGCGCGCGAAACGGCTGGCTGACCGTCGATACTTCGGCAAGGTGGGAGTTTGGGTTTTCGCAAGAGGTCATCAAGATCGACAGCACCGCCGGGCTGGACTTCACACCGGTGACCACCGGAATGGCGCAGGTCTTTCTGACCTACACCGGTGGCGAAACCTACGCCAAATTCGCGCCGTCCATCGTCCTGTCGCCCAGCTTCAGCAAGTACCGCCTGCAATTGGGCAGCGAAATTCCAATCGACGCGCCCGAAAATACCGCCCTCACCCTCAGCCTCTGGCGGGAGTTCTGACAGAAAAGGCCCCGCCGATCTCCGGCAGGGCCCTTCAGTGGTTCAGCAAGCCGCCGGGATCAGCGGTTGTCCATCCGCACCATCACAGAGACCTTCCCCTTCACCGGCGTCGGCCAAACCACATGAAGCTGATCTCGGTCCGGCCCTTCGGCATGTGTCACGTAAGGCATATCAAACTGCGCCACATTGTTGCTGTTGCGGATCGCACCATGAGCCACCACCGCATCGCTGTTCAGCGCCTGCCCCTCGAAAGGCAGATGGCCCGCCGTATCGATCACCCAAGTCTCTGACGGCGTGGACTGCGTGAACTCAATCTCGGCCATATTCTCCACCTGCGTGGTCACCGCATGGAAAGAATTGCCCTTCATCACCACGTTCTTGCAGCGCGACAGATCAAGGTCGGCAAAGGTCGTATCCACCCGCTCCGCCCGGTCGATGCTGCCGTTCAGGCTGCGGAAACGGTTGCCGGTGATCGCCACCCCGCTCAGGAAATGCCCCGCGCCATGCGGTTTCACCACGATATAGCTGAACCAAGGCGCCACCTCGCCCGACAGAAAGATATTGTCGCTGATGCTGAGTGCACTGAACGAATAGCCCGAAGTGAAGGCGGGGGTCGGGTCCTGCTCATTCGTCCATTCGATAAAGCAGTTGTCGACGTAATTGCCCGTCACCACCGCGCTGGTATGCGCCGAGGCAAGGATGAGCCCCGCAGAGCGCACACCGTTGTCGACCTCATCCCCTTGAAAGAAGTGATTGCCCGTCACGATGCTGTTGCCCCCCGCCAGCAGCGCAAAATGGCGGAACTTGGTGGCGCGGCAGTCGCGCAGCTTCACGTCGTTGGCGTTGGTGTTGAGCGCGATAGAGGTCCGGTTCGGCACCGTCAGCGCATCCTCCGCCGACAGGAACTGGCAGCGGTCGATCAACATGCCCTGACAGCCCCCGCCGATCGACGTGACGCCGCGGTCCTTGGGGCGGCTGACGAAACAGTCGCGCAGGTGAAAGATCAGCCCCGCAGGCGCAAGGTTGATCGCGCTACAGCGGTTGTTGCACTGGAATTCGATGTCGGCCATCACGAACTTCGACAGCGAGGCGAAGCCGCTAAAATCCACCATGTGTTGGAACTTGCGGAAGGTGAAATTCTGCGTTCCTTCCGCATCGTAGAGCGGCGCATTCAGGGTGATCTCCTGCGTGGCGACGTTTTTGGAGCGCACATAGATCTCGCGCCCCACCCCGGTGCCTTCGACCAGCGCGCCGACGGGCACATTGGCGATATTGGTTACATTGGTCAGCTTGCGGCTATCCGAGGCGGCATAGCGCGCCTGCGAGGTCACCACCACCGTGTCCCAATTGCTGCTCGACGACGCCTCAAGCTGGCCATTTCGGATCACCCGACGCGTGGCATAGCTGGTCTTGTCCGGCACCGCCGCCTGCATATCCAGCGGTCCGGTCACATTCACTTTGCGCCCGCCCATGTCGAGAGAGTCGTGATCCGCGTTGTTTAGAAGCGCCTGAAACGCTTTGAGAAAAGCGGTTTCTTCGTTTTCGAAGGCTTCGATATAGCTGGGCAAGTCAAAGTTGCGGCGCAGCAGCAGAACGGCCCCCACCGGCATGGTGACATGGCCCTCAAATTTGACCGGCGTGTCAAAGGTGATATCCCCGTTCAGCAGATAATTCCCCGCAGGCACCAAGACCGTGCGCCCGTCGGCGGCGGCATTGGCGGCCTCAAAGGCGGCGGTGTCATCGCTCACCCCATTGCCCACCGCACCAAAGTCGCGCACATCAACCTGAGCCAACATGTCCCGCAGGAAAACAGAGGTGACATCTTCGATCTCGATATCGTCGATCCGAACCACGCCACCGGTCGGCCCGGTCAGGTCCAGCCCAAAATGGCCGTAGACGGCCCCGGTGCCCCAAACCATGTCGACGCCGCCCCGGTCGCCGCTGCCGATAATCGCGCTGACCTCGACCACCTCGCCATAGGCCGTCAGCGTCTCCGCCGGGCCAGCTTCCGTCATGCCGCTCACCCGGCCCCCGCCCGATTGCGCCGGGTATCCCGCGATCCGCACCGTTGGCAGATTGCCACTGACCGCCTTCACCCGCGCCGTCACCCGCAGGTAACACCCCGGCAGCAGCGTGGTTTGCCCCATGTAGCGCAATTGTTGGGTACTTTGGGTCTTCAGCAATTCCAGCGCCCCGCCGAAATCCTGATCTGCCGGGACAAAGGCCGCATTGGCCGCGTTCTCATAGGTGTCTGACCCCGGCGTGCCATCGCCGCTTGACCAGACATCCAGACCCGCCGCAAAGGGTGTCGGCATCAGCACCACGCCGTCGGTAATCGCCTTGTTCATCGCTTTTCCTTTCCCCGGTCTGCACCTCCCACCGGGGCGCGCCGCTCAACTGCTCTGGCTCGGACAGGCCGAACCGCGAGGTCAGGGAAGTATCAACGATGTGTTAATCGCCGCTTGGCCCGCCGTGCGGGCATCGCGCAACAGCGCTCAGACGTTGGCCCCCGGCGCGTCGAGGACCTGCACCCCTCCGATGCGCCAGCCTGCGTCCGTCTGCTCCATCAGATAGCCCAGCAAATGGGTAAACCCCTTGGGGTCGACAACCTGCACCACCTGATAAAAGCGCGCCCCATCCGCGCGACGGTCAAGAAACCGTACCTCGGCAGGGTTCTGCACCATGGGATACCCGTTGCTCACCATGCTGCGAAAGTTCTCGGGGGTCTGGAAAAAGCGCTGCAAATTCGGCGTGGCGAATTCGAGGGCAGCGGCAAAGTCATCCGCGCGAAAGGCCTCGAATTGGCTGTTGATCGTCTCTTCGATCTCGGCCTGCTGCGCCATAGCGCCAAAGCTCAGGAGGGCCGACAGCACCAGCCCTCCGAAAAATGTGAACATCCCTTTACGCATCGCCTTTCCCCCTTTGCCCATATTGAATGATCTAAGTCACGCAAGGGCAGAGGCAAAAGTTTCACGTGTTGGTCAGCTTGCCTTCTAGTGCGGCGTCGATCAGTGCCACGGTCTCATCCACGCCGTAAAGCGCGATAAACCCACCAAATCGCGGCCCTTGGCTGGCGCCCAGCAACACTTCGTAAAGCGCCGTGAACCAATCGCGCAGCGGGTCGAAACGCTCTTTGCCGACGGCAAAAACCATGCTCTGCAGCGCTTCGGCATCCAGACCACCGTCCCAAACCTTCAGCCGCTCGCGCAGGTCTTCCAGCGCTTCGCGCTCCAGATCGCTCGGCGCGCGGAACACTTTGGTCGGTTTGACGAAGTCATTGAAATAGCGCACCGCATGGCCCGCCGCCTGATCCATACCGGGGTTGTTTTCCGGCGTGGCCTCAGGCGCATAGCGCTGGATGAAACCCCAAAGCTGCGACTTGTCCTCGGCGCTCGACACGCTCGCAAGGTTCAGCAGCATCGAGAAGGGCACCACCATGTCCGACTTCGGCACATCGCCCCCGTGGATGTGCCAGACCGGGTTGTTCAGCCGCGCCTTGGTGTCTTGTGTTTCATAAGCCCGCAGCTGCTGGTGGTATTCGTCCACCGCCTTGGGGATCACGTCGAAATACATGCGCTTGGCCGTTTTGGGCTTTTGGAACATGAAATACGACAGGCTCTCAGTGCTGGCATAGGTCAGCCACTGGTCGATCGAGATGCCGTTGCCCGAGGACTTGGAAATCTTCTGCCCGTTCTCGTCGAGAAACAGCTCATAGCTGAAATGCTCGGGCTTCTTACCGCCGAGGATCTCACAGATGCGGTCATAGATCGCGGTATTGGTCGCGTGTTCTTTGCCGTACATCTCAAAGTCGACATCCAGAGCGGCCCAACGCGCGCCGAAATCGGGTTTCCATTGCAGCTTCACATTGCCGCCTGTCACCGGCAGGGTCATCTCGGTGCCGTCCTCGTCGTCGAAGGTGATCGTGCCGTCCTTGGCGTTGACCTCTTTCATCGGCACATAAAGCACGCGGCCCGTCTCGGGGTGGATCGGCAGAAAGATCGAATAGGTCTGACGACGCTCCTCGCGCAGCGACTTCAGCATCACCGCCATGATCTCATCGTATTTCTCGCAGGCGCGCAGCAGCACCTCATCGAATTGACCAGAACGATAGAACTCGCGCGCGGAATAGAACTCATACTCGAACCCAAAGGTATCGAGGAACCGGCGCAGCATGGCGTTGTTGTGGTGGCCAAAGCTCTCATGCGTGCCGAACGGATCCGGCACCACGGTCAGCGGTTTGTGCATATGCTCTTTCAGCATGTCCTGCTGCGGCACGTTGCCCGGCACTTTGCGCATGCCATCCAGATCGTCCGAGAAGCACACCAGCTTGGTGGGAATATCGCTGATCTCTTCAAAGGCGCGCTTGATCATCGTGGTGCGCAGCACCTCACCAAAGGTCCCGATATGCGGCAAGCCCGAGGGGCCATAGCCCGTCTCGAACAGCACATAGCCCTTCTCTGGCGGTTTCTTGGCGTAACGTTTGAGCACCCGGCGCGCTTCTTCAAATGGCCATGCTTTGCTGCTGAGTGCCGCGTCTCGGGTCTCGGACATGTTAGATCATCCATCTTTTGGCGCCCCTGCGCCCAATGCGCACGGGGTCGCCCGTTCCTATTGCTTCGCACCCTGAGGGTCAATATTCTGCGCTGCAACATACCTGTTCAAAGGATTTCCCGATGCCCGACACATCTTCCCTCTCGCTCAGCGCCCAAGACAGCCTTGTCGCGCTGATGATCGCGGTCTCGGCCTCGGACGAAGACATTCGCACCGCCGAACTGGTCAAAATCGAATCCGCGCTGAACCTGCTGCCGGTGTTCTCGGGCTACGACAACGACCGCGTCGCGACGATCAGCAAGACGGTCTTTGACCTGTTTGAACAAGAAGACGGGCTGGATGCCCTCTTTGGCCTGATCCGCGAAGCGCTGCCCGAACGCCTGCATGAAACGGCCTATGCGCTGGCCTGCGACGTGGCCGCCGCCGATGGCACGCTCGACGAAGCCGAACTGCGCCTGCTCGAAGAAATCCGCTATGAGCTCAACATTGACCGGCTCCACGCCGCCGCGATCGAGCGCGGCGCGCGGGCACGGCACCTGACCTAAGCGCGGGTTAGGACTCTTCCAGCACGGCTTCCTGCTCTGCCTCGCCCTCAGCGTCAGGCTCGGGGGCCGTCTGCGTTTCAGGCTCGGCTGCGGCTTCCGGCTCAGGTTTCACGGCCACGTTATACAGCAACCCCCAACGCTCCAGCAGGCCACGCTGCACACGTTTGGCCCGCCCGTTCCAAGTCCTCGCCCCCGGCGGACGCTCCCGTTCCGCCCGGCTGATCTTGGCGCGTTCATCGGTGTTCGCGGTCAGGATCGCAAAGGCCAGAACCCGATCTTCGGGCGTGGTCAAAAAACCAGCCAGCGCCGAAACAAAGTTCAGCGTCCCGGTCTTCGCGTCGATCTTGATCGGATTGTTCCGCTCTGGACGGCCCCGGTCATCGCGCAGATAGACCGGCTTCAGAATAGGCCGCAGCCCGGTGCCGTGAATGCGCGCCAGCCCCCCGGCCATGTCATGCACGGTCATCTTGCTGTCATCGCCAAGGCCCGAGTGGTCGATCATCGCCGGGTTTTCCATGCCCAGTTCCTCGACCGCCCATTTGTTCATCTCTGCCGCCGAGGCACGCAGGCTGGGCACCGTTCCCAGCCGCTTGGCGCTGGCGGCCAAGCCGACCATCTCTGCCGTGAGGTTAGTGGAGTATTCCAGCATGTCCTTCAGGATCGGCCGCAACTTGGCGCTGCGATGGGTGACGAGGGTCTCCCCTTCGGGCAGCGCTTCGGCCAGTTCCGCATCGCCCAACTTGATGCCGTGGCTGCGGGCAATCGTCGCGAAAATATCGCCCGCATAGACGCCGGGCCGCCGGATCGGCAGCCAACGCGCGCCGCCCGAGCCCAAGGCGCTCTTTGCCACGGTCCAGACATCGCGGTCGGGGCGGTTCTCGTAGGTGTAAACCGGCCCGCTTCGATCGACGACTTCCATCGTCGCGGCGCGCACCGCAGGCGCATAACGCCCCGCGCGGCCCTCCATCGTCACGTCATAACCACCGCCACTGCGTTTCCATTCGAAATGCACCCGGTTGTAATTCAGCGCGATGCCCGAAACGCCGGGGTTATAGCCCACATGGTCGGGCTGTTCGGGGTCAATCGCAAAGGTCGCGGGAAATGCGCCCTCATAGACCTTGAACGTGCCCTTTACGCCAATGATGCCCGCCTCTTTCAACTCTTCGGCCATCTGGCCCAGATCGTCGCTGTCGAGTGTCGGGTCACCCCCGCCAACGAGGATCAGATCGCCCTGCACCTCGCCATTGACCACACCGCCGGTCGCCAGCAACCGCGTCTCGAAAACGTGATCAGGGCCCAGTTGGTCCAGCGCATAAAGCGCGGTGATCGCCTTAATGCTGCTGGCCGGCGGAATGCCATCGGTGGCGTTGGACGCCTCCAGCCAGATGCCGGTTTCGACATCGACCACGGCAAAGGCTACCGTGCCGCTGATCCCGCTGTCTGCGATGATCTCGGAAACGTTAGGAATGGCCTGTTTATACAGGTCGTCATTACGCCCCATGGGGCGCAACGAAGTGGTCGGGGACTCGGCCCAAGCAGAGGCCGCCACCATCGCAGCGGCAGCCGTTCCAAGGAAAATGCGTCGTGTAAAACTCTGGCTCATGGGCTTGATATAAACCCCATGCGGCGTTCGGCCACAACCTGTCTGACAACAGGGGGCCTTTCGCGGTTGCACAAAACCGCCGACCTGCTACCCCGACGTCATGCAACGCGCTATTCCGATCATGTTTATCGCCATGTCACTGATCCCCGCAGGGGACAGCGCGGGCAAGATTTTGACCTCGGGGATGGGCGTGGCACCGGTTTTTGTGGCGTGGTCGCGCTTTGCCATCGGCGCGCTGATGGTGCTGCCGTTCCTGCCGCGTGGCACTTGGGGCCTGATGCGCGACTGGCGGCTCTGGCTGCGCGCCGCGACGCTGGCGGCGGGGATCACCTGCATTCAAACCGCGCTCCAGACCGAGGCGATTGCCAATGTCTTTGCCGCCTTCTTTATCGGACCGATGGTTAGCTACCTATTGGCCGCACTGTTCTTGCGCGAACGCATCACCCTGCTACGCAGTGCGCTAATCTTACTCGGGTTTTTCGGTGTGCTGCTGGTCGTACGCCCCGGCATGGGGGGTGGCACGGGCGGGCCGGGGCTGCTCTTCGCTGTGGCGGCGGGGCTGTTCTACGGCGTCTTTCTCACCATGTCGCGCTGGCTTTCTGATCTGGCACCGCCCCTTGCGCTGACCTTCACCCAACTGGCGATGAGCGCGGTGATGCTGCTGCCCCTGGGCCTGATGAACCTGCCCCAAGCCACCCTGCCCGTTGCGGGGCTGGCGACCGCAAGCGCGCTGTTTTCCATGTTGGGTAATCTGCTGCTGCTCTATGCCTATCGCCGCGCGCCTGCGACGCGGCTGGCACCTTTGGTCTATTTCCAACTGATCGCGGCGGTGCTGCTGGGTCTGTTCCTGTTTAGCACCCTGCCCGACGCGCTGACATGGGCGGGGCTTGCGGTGATCATCACCGCTGGCATCACCTCGGCCCGGCTACGCTGAGCGCCAACCCCCGGCGGCCCGCAGCGCGGTTGACGACACATCGACCATCGGCACATTCACGAAACACCACGCAGGCGCCGTGGCATGGCCCAAAAGCTGGCTGTTCCGCCCCGCGATCCGGTAAGGCGCATAAAGCGCCGCCGCCCGGCTCATCCGGGCCGAGATGCGCTGGCCGGGTCGGGCAAGCACACCGACCGGCACTGTCTCCATGATCTGCCGCCAGTCTTGCCACAGATGAAACTGCGCAAGGTTATCGGCCCCCATTAGCCAGACGAACCGCACGCCGGGATAGCGCCGCCGCAGCGCCGCCAGCGTCTGAGCCGTGTAACGGGTGCCAAGCTGCGCTTCGATGTCCGTGATCTCGACCCTCGGGTGTTCCATCACCGCCTGCGCCCGCGCCTTGCGCTGCGCCATGGGCGCTGGCCCGTGGTCTTTCAGCGGGTTGCCGGGGCTAAGCAGCCACCAGACGCGGTCCAGCCCGAACCGTTTCAACGCCTCGCGGGTGATATGCGCATGCCCCTCATGCGCCGGATCAAACGACCCGCCCAACAGGCCGATAACTTGGCCCTTGGCAGCGAATGGCATGGTATTGCGCAAGAAAATGGCCCCCGATCGGAAATCAGGGGCCAAAGGAGGGGCATTGCTGCCCTTTGTCAATGCAAAGCGCTTACTTGTGCTTCACGATCTCACCCGAGCGCAGCCGCGCGACATAGCTGTTCAGCTCGCGCTTCACGATCGGCATCAGGAAGTAGAGCGCGATGATGTTCACGATCGCCATCGAGAAGAGCATCGCATCGCTAAAGTCGATCACCGGCCCAAGGCTCGCCGCCGCACCGATCACGATGAAGACGCAGAAGATGATCTTAAAGATCAACTCCTTCACCGCCCCCTCGCCGAACAGATAGGTCCAAGCCTTGAGGCCGTAGTAGGACCAGCTGATCATGGTCGAGAAGGCAAAGAGTACCACTGCGATCATCAGCAGAACCGGGAACCACGAGAAGGCCCGCGCATAGGCCGCCGAGGTCAGGGCCACGCCGCTGACTTCACCTTCGGTCGCGATCCGGCCCGCTTCGGCGTTCCAGATGTAGAGCCCGGTTTCCGGGTCTTGGTTCAGCACGCCGCTGATCACGATGACCAAAGCCGTCATGGTGCAGATCACCACCGTGTCGATGAAGGGCTCCAACAGCGCGACGTAGCCCTCGGTCACCGGCTCTTTGGTACGCACCGCGGAGTGGGCAATGGCAGCCGAGCCGATGCCCGCTTCGTTTGAGAACGCCGCACGGCGGAAGCCTTGGATCAGCGCGCCGGTAAAGCCGCCGACAACGCCGAGACCAGTAAAGGCACCCATGAAGATCTGTCCAAAGGCCCAGCCGATCATATCCCAATTGATGATGAGGATCAGCACCGACACCAGCACATAGAAGACACCCATGAAGGGCACGATCTTCTCGGTCACCCGCGCAATGGACTTCAGACCACCTGCGATCACGGCAAAGGTCACACCGGCAAGGATCACACCGGTGATCCAGCCCGGGTAATCCCCCAGCACGCCCGCAAGCTGCGCATGGGCTTGGTTGGCCTGGAACATATTGCCCCCGCCGAGCGCGCCCAGAATGGTGAAGATCGAGAACAGCACCGCCATGAACCCACCCAGCGGCAGGCCGCGCTCGGCGAAGCCTTTGACGATGTAATACATCGGCCCGCCTGAAACATGGCCGTCGGGAAACTCATTACGGTATTTCACGCCCAGCGTACATTCGGTGAACTTGGTCGCCATGCCGAAAAGGCCCGCAACCACCATCCAGAATGTCGCCCCCGGCCCGCCAATGCTGACAGCCACGGCCACGCCCGCGATGTTGCCCAGACCCACGGTGCCCGACAGCGCGGTTGCAAGCGCCTGAAAGTGGCTGACCTCGCCCGCGTCATCCGGATCAGAGTAATCGCCCCGCACCAGTTGGATCGAATGCCAGAAGCCTTTGACCTGAATGGCACCGAAATAGACGGTAAAGACCACCGCCCCCACGACCAGCCACAGCGCGATCCAAGAGAAATTCGTGCCCGGCAGCGGGGCAAAGATGAAGGAGACATACCAACCGGTGTAATCTGCGAAAATCTGGTTGATACGCTCGTCGAAGCCGACAGCCTCTTGCGCGGCGGCAAAGCTCGGCAGCAATGACGCAAATACCGCCATCACATAGGTAAATAACTTGTTCATGGCTTATCCTTTCAGGGAATGATCGTGACCGGCACGCTGGAGCCTGCGACCAATCGGCCTGTCACCCCACCAAAGAGCCGCTTGAGCCCGCGCTCACCGACCCGACCGACAACAATCTGAAGCGCACCGCGCTTCTTGGCGACACCTTCAAGGATATCGGCCACATCACCGTGCCGCACGATCCCTTCGACCTCCACGCCCGAGGCTTTGGCCTCTGCCACTGCCGGATCAAGCACCACATCATGCGCGCGCTGCAACTCCTGCTCGCGCCGCATGTGGCGCTGCTCGTTCTCTTCCTTGGTCTGAAAAGTGAAAGGCGACCATTCGATCACGAAGCAAACCGTGATCGAACAATCCCCGATCTGTTTGGCCTGAGCCTGAGCGAAGGCCAAAGCACGCGCGCCGGCCTCCGAACCGTCCAGACCCACAACGATTGTGGATTTTGACATGAGTATTTCCCTGTTTTTATGACTGCCAGTCGATGCACCGCGAATGGTGGGCACCGCTTTCAGCCTGCCTACTCCACGATGGCCGAAAATCGCCGCCCAATCGTAGATTGCAAGAATCCTAGCGCGAAAAGCGCAGAAAAGTCGACCGCATTTCGCTTCCCAACTGCACAGATCGCCTGCCAAACCGTTGTAAAACCATCCAATAGCCCGCATCGCCCGCCTGAGGCACGCGGCGCGAGACGCGCCTCTTGCGACACCGGCGGTCGACAGCCCTGCGGCGTATAGAGTGTTTGATCTTGCCCTGCCCGGGCGATATTGCACTGCAAACCCCAAATCGCGTTTCGAGGATTCTCCAAATGGCTGCCTATCAATACGTCTATCACATGTCCGGCGTCTCCAAGACCTATCCCGGGGGCAAGAAGACATTCGAAAACATCCACCTGAACTTCCTGCCCGGCGTGAAGATCGGTGTCGTTGGCGTCAACGGCGCGGGTAAATCCACCCTGCTCAAGATCATGGCCGGGCTCGACAAGGATTTCACCGGCGAGGCATGGGCCGCCGAGGGCGCCAAGGTCGGCTACCTGCCGCAGGAACCCAAGCTCGACCCGACCAAGACCGTGCGCGAGAACGTCATGGAGGGCGTGGCCGGGAAAAAGGCCATTCTGGACCGCTACAATGAACTGGCGATGAACTACAGCGACGAGACCGCTGAAGAGATGGCCAAGCTGCAAGACGACATCGACGCCCAAGACCTTTGGGATCTCGACAGCCAGATCGACGTATCGATGGAAGCGCTGCGCTGCCCGCCCGATGACGCGATGCCCGAAAACCTCTCGGGCGGTGAAGCGCGCCGCGTGGCGCTGTGCAAACTGCTGCTCGAAGCGCCCGACATGCTGCTCTTGGACGAACCGACCAACCACCTCGACGCCGAGACCATCGCATGGCTGCAACAGCACCTGATCGACTACAAAGGCACGATCCTTGCCGTCACCCACGACCGTTATTTCCTTGATGACATCACCAGCTGGATCCTCGAATTGGACCGTGGCCGCGGCATCCCTTACGAGGGCAACTATTCCGATTGGCTGGAGCAGAAAGCCAAGCGCCTGAGCCAAGAGGCCCGCGAAGACAAATCCAAGCAAAAGACGCTTGAGCGCGAACTTGAGTGGATGCGCCAAGGTGCCAAAGCACGTCAGGCCAAATCCAAAGCGCGGATCGCGGCCTATAACGAGATGGCCGAAACCTCCGAGCGCGAAAAACTCAGCCGCGCCCAGATCGTCATCCCCAACGGCCCGCGCCTTGGCAACAAGGTGATCGAGGTCGAAGGCCTGAAAAAGCACATGGGCGACAAGCAGCTGATCGACGGGCTCGACTTCTCGCTGCCGCCGGGTGGTATCGTTGGTGTGATCGGCCCCAACGGCGCGGGTAAATCCACGCTGTTCAAGATGCTCACCGGCCATGAAACGCCCGATGCAGGCTCCATTGAGTACGGCGACACAGTCGAGCTATCCTATGTCGATCAGTCCCGCGACGACCTGAACCATGACGACACCGTCTGGCAGGCAATCACCGGCGGAGCCGAGGTGATTAAACTCGGCGATGCCGAAGTGAACAGTCGTGCCTATTGCTCGTCGTTCAACTTCAAGGGCGGCGACCAGCAGAAGAAAGTGGGCCTCCTGTCGGGCGGTGAACGCAACCGCGTGCACATGGCGCGGCTGCTCAAAGAGGGCGGCAATGTGCTGCTGCTCGATGAACCGACCAACGACTTGGACGTGGAAACCCTCCGCGCGCTCGAAGACGCGCTGGTGGATTTCGCGGGCTGTGCCGTGGTCATCTCGCACGACCGTTTCTTCCTCGACCGTATCTGTACCCACATCCTTGCCTTTGAAGGCGAAGCGCATGTGGAATGGTTCGAAGGCAACTTTGAAGACTACGAAGAAGATAAGAAACGCCGTTTGGGTGCTGATGCGCTTGAGCCGAAGCGCCTGAAGCACAAGAAATTCGCGCGGTAAGCATTGCGGATTAGCGATTTGGAGGGCGTCGGATTGCCGGCGCCCTTTTCTTTTGCACAGCGCAGAATCGGTCCCGCCCGGTGACACGCGGGGCATCGCCAGAACGCGAAACGCCCGCCCCACCTCTCGGTAGAACGGGCGCGTCACAAAGCTGAGGACGAGCAGAGCCCTCAGCGTTCTTCGTCGATCGCCGTTTCCAGCTGGGCAAAGAGGTTGTCCTCATCATGCCGCGCCAGACCGTGCAGCGGATCCCAGCTTTGCAGATACTCACGCAGCTTGTTGCTGGCCGAAAGACCCGACCAGAGGCGCTGCTCGGTGACCGAATGCACTTGCAAGGACGGGGCCAGCCCGCCGTTCATACCTTTGCCGTCCCAATTCTTTTCCAGATGCTCGCGCGTGCGATCGGCCATCGAGGCGGTGTTCAACCGGGCGCGGCTCATCACCACCCCGATGAAACGCCCACTGCCTGCATAGGCCAAATGAAAGCGCATGCCCTCCAGCGAATGCACCGAGGCGCGGGCCACCTGCTCCATCTGGCGACGGAAGGCAGGGGCTTTGACCGCGCGATAAATGCCGCGCGCACCCTCGACTGAGATCGAAAAGAGGCTCATCGAAAAACAGCCGCTCGGCAGGCGCAGCAGGTAATTCTCAAGCTCGGAGACGTTGCTACAGGCCGAGACATCGAGATCGAAATCCTCGTCAAAGCGGATCTGCATCATCTGCGTCAACTCGCTCAGCGTATGCTGCGCCTCACGTTCGCGCAGCAGCGAGGCATTGAGCATGCTGGCGGCATTGATCCGCGCGCTGAGCTCAACACCATCCAAAGGCTTGCAGAGGAAATCGGTGGCCCCCGCATCAAAGGCCCGCTGCATCATCGCAGGTTCTTTGCTGGCGGTGATCATGATTATCGGCACGGCGCGGTAGAAAGGCACATCGCGGATCATCTCACACAGGCTGATCCCGTTGATGCCGGGCATCATGATATCAAGCAGGAAGGAATCGAACGGTTGGTTCGATTCCTGCATGATCTCAAGCGCCTCTTCCGAGCTTTCGCAACAGGTCAGCTCGTAATTGTCATTCTCGGTCAGGCAACCTGTAAGCAGGTCAAGAATGACCGGGTCATCGTCTACGGCAAGGATACGCATCATGTCTCATTACTCCACATGAGGGGGGCGCTGGCAGGCGCACTTGGGGCTTTCTCACAAAAAACCACCTATGCCGGGCAGTAATGAGACCAGTTTTAGGCAAACTCGGGACAGCGCATTCGGGGCCGCTCCCCGCAAAATATGGGGAACACGAAACTTCGTGGCGATAATTTGCCGAAATCCGCTACAGCGCAGACCTGTTGTGGCCCCAAAATGCGATGCCCCTTGAACGAATCCCCTCCTGATGCAATATAGACGGTGCAGACGTTATCTTTTTCGACCCACTGTCTCCCTCATACGGCGCTCAGTCTATCGATCCAGACCAACCACGCCGGGCCATCGCACCAACGCGGATGGCATAAATATGGAGACTACGGATATGGCCACTGGCACCGTAAAATGGTTCAACACAACTAAAGGCTTCGGCTTCATTGCTCCCGATGGCGGCAGCAAAGACGTTTTCGTGCACATTTCCGCTGTTGAGCGCGCTGGCCTGACCGGCCTGGCCGACAACCAGAAAGTGACCTTCGACATCGAAGCAGGCCGTGACGGCCGTGAATCCGCGACCAACCTCGCGCTGGCCTAATGGCCGGGGGCCTCGGCCCTGATGCAAGAATTTGACCGACCTGCTGATACCGGCAGGTCGGTTTTTTTATGTCCAGCCTTGCTAAAATGCGCCCCCGTGGCAAAATGCAGAGCGAAACAGCAATAGATTGATGGAGCCTGCCATGCGCCGCCGTAGTTTTCTGACCAGCACCGTGGCCGCAGCCGCCCTCCCCCTGATGGCGCAGGCGCGCACCGCCGCCTACAGTGCCGCCCCGCAGATGGTGCCGATGAAAGCGCAATATGCGCCCGGTCAATTGCTGATCCTGCCGCGCAGTCATTACCTCTATTTCGTAACCGCCCCGGGCCAAGCGATGCGCTATGGCGTGGGCGTCGGCAAAGCGGGTTTGGAATTCACCGGCACCGCCACCATCGACGTCAAAAAAGAATGGCCCACATGGCGCCCGACCAATGAGATGATCGAACGCGAGCCGCAGACCTACAAACGTTTCATCGGCAACACCGACGCCCAGCCCGGCGGCCCCGGCAACCCCTTGGGCGCGCGGGCGCTCTACCTGTTCCAGAACGGGCGAGACACCTTTTTCCGCATTCACGGCACCACGCAGCCGAACTCCATCGGACGGTCGGTTTCTAACGGCTGCATTCGGATGCTAAACGAACATGTGATCGATCTCTATCAGCGTGTGCCGATTGGGACGAAGGTCACGGTGCTCTAAGGCCAGCCTAGAGGAGAATAAGGGCTGAGCCTTGCGCTGGCCTTTACCGCCCCCATCGGCCCCGGTTCCAAGGGCCAACGTCTGCCCGTGGGGAGGCGATCACAACAGCAGGCAATGCCACTTTATGGCGCAGATTTGATGTGCGGCGGAAAGCGCAGAGTAACGCTCGCCAAATCGCCTACCCGCCGGGACGGGCAGGCGATGGCCCGGCGCCTGCGGCTTGATGCCGGGCCGTGGGGCCACTTGGGAACGTCGCACAAACGAAAAAGGGCCAGCGCAGCGCCAGCCCCTCCCCTCATCGTAGACGTCAAAGCTTACTGAAGCGCTTTATCCGTAATGTCATGGGTCCAAGCCCCCTCGGGCGCTTTGGTGATCATACCACCTTCCATGGTAATCTCCGCACTGCGGTCAAACGCGGCTTCGTCCAAGCGGCCATCGCTGCCCTCGGTCAGTTTGGCGATCTCGCCCATCATGCGGGTCTGGTGCTTCTCGGTCTGGGCGCCGGTCTGGTCGTTTTCCAGCACGATGTCGGCGGCTTCCTCGACATTCTCCTCGGCGTATTTCCAGCCTTTCATTGAGGCCCGCACGAAACGCGCCAGCTTGTCGACCATCTCAGGATCCGCAAGGTTTTCCTCGGTGGTATATAGCCCGTCTTCCAGCGTCGAAATGCCTTCATCCTCATATTTGAAGACCACCAGATCCTCGGGCGTCAGCCCCGCGTCGATCACCTGCCAATATTCGTTGTAGGTCATTGTGGTGGCGCATTCGACCTGCTTTTGCAGCAGCGGGTCGACGTTGAAGTTGATCTTTTGGATCGTCACCCCACCGTCGGAACCATCGGTGGCATAGCCCAGCTTGCCCATCCAGCTCATCAGCGGAATCTCGTTCCCGAAGAACCATGTGCCGAGTGTATTGCCGGGGAAATCCTCGGGGCTTTCGATGCCATGCTCTTTGAGACAGGTCAGCATCAGGCCGGATTTCGCGAAAGGCTGGGCGATGTTCACAATCGGCGCGCCCTTTTCGCGCGCGGCCAGCGCCGAGGGCAGCCAGTCGACCATCACGTCGGCCCCACCGCCCAGAAGCACCTGCACCGGCGCGATGTCCGGCCCGCCGGGCTTGATCGTGACGTCCAGCCCCTCTTCCTCGTAAAAGCCCTTGTCCTTGGCGACGTAATAGCCCGCGAACTGGGCCTGCGTGACCCATTTGAGCTGCAGCGTCAGGTCGTCGGCGGCCTGCGCCACGCCCCCCCAAAGGCCCAAGGCGGCCCCGGCTGCGATCTTCGTGATGGTTTTCATTTTTATCTCCCTGTTGGTTGGTCGTCTTTAGTTCCTCTGGCTGGGGTGCCAAAAGGTCACCCGTCCTTCGATAAGGGCCATGATACCATAGAACGCCGATCCGGCTATTGCCGCGACAACAATCTCGGCCCAGACCAGATCAAGCGCAAGCTGCCCAACCGAGGTGGAGATGCGAAAGCCCATGCCCAGCACCGGAGAGCCGAAGAATTCAGCAACGATGGCGCCGATCAGGGCAAGGGTGGTGCCGATCTTTAACCCGTTGAAGACAAAAGGCATCGCCGCAGGCAGCCGCAGTTTCAAAAGCGTGCGCCAATAACCGGCGGCATAGGTCCGCATCAAGTCGCGCTGCATGGCGTCACTGGCTTGCAAGCCCTGCACCGTGTTCACCAGCATCGGAAAGAACACCATGACCACGACAATCGCCGCCTTGGACTGCCAGCCAAAACCGAACCACATCACCATGATCGGCGCCATGCCGATGATCGGCAGCGCGGCCACGAAGTTGCCCACCGGCAAAAGCCCGCGTTGCAGAAAAGGGAAGCGGTCGATCGCCAGCGCCGTCAGGAACGCCGCGCCGCAGCCGATGATATAACCGCTCAGCGCGCCTTTGATAACGGTCTGCACAAAGTCGACCCAGAGGATGTCCAGCGACGTTGCAAACCGCGCAGCAATCACCGAAGGTGCAGGCAGCAGGACTTGGTTGATGTCAAAGCCCCGCACCACGCCTTCCCAGACAGCGATGAGCGTCAGACCGAAGACAACCGGCGAAGCGAGCGCCGCCCAGCGGGACGGTTTTTGCCGCGCCAGCCAGACGTTAATTGACAGACCGACCAGCCAAGCGACGATGGCGAAAAGAACCCAGCCCATCATGCCATTCCCATCCGTTTCAGCGTAAGCCTCTGGATCAGTCCGATCAGCCCAACCATCACCGCCGCCAAGGCCGCCGCCATAAGAAGCGCGCTCCAGATTTGCACCGTCTGGCCGTAGTAGCTGCCCGCCAGCAGACGCGCGCCGAGGCCTGCCACAGCGCCCGTTGGCATCTCACCCACGATCGCCCCCACCAGCGATGCCGCGACACCGACTTTCAGCGAGGTGAAGAAATACGGCATCGAAGACGGTAACCGCAATTTCCAAAAGGTCTGCCACCCGCTCGCGTTCCATGTCCGCATCTGGTCCAACTGCATCTGATCCGGGCTGCGGAGTCCTTTGACCATGCCCACGACCACCGGGAAGAACGACAGATACATGCTGATGATCGCCTTGGGCAGCAGGCCCGAGAGGCCCACAGCATTCAAAACCACGATGATCATTGGCGCGATGGCGAGAATCGGAATGGTCTGACTGGCAATCACCCAAGGCATCACCGACATGTCCATCGTGCGGTTAAACACGATCCCCACCGCCAACAGCGTGCCAAGCGCTGTGCCCATGACAAAGCCAAGGAAGGTCGCGCTGAAGGTGACCCATGTGTGATAGACAAGCGAGCGTTTCGACGTGACCTTCTTCATCACCGTGGTCTCCCACAGTTCGGCCCCCACCTGATGCGGTGCGGGCAGCTTGGGCTTGTCCTGCGACCACGTATCGGCCACCAATTCCGAGAATGTCAGCGTCTTGTCCGCCCGCGCCGCCACATCCCGCGCCCATTGCGCGTTAAGCGCGACAGCAGCGCCATACCAAACGACAATCAACAGCCCCACGACCGTAAGAACGGGGATAATGTTACGCATCAATCGTCCCCATGCCCGGCGCGCAGCCCCTCACGGACGCGATGCGCGATCTCAAGGAACTCTGGCGTCTCGCGGATTTCCAAGGGGCGTTCACGCGGCAGCGGGCTTTCGATCACATCCGCGATCCTACCGGGCCGCGGGCTCATCACCACGATCTTGGTGCTGAGATAGACCGCCTCAGGGATCGAGTGGGTGACGAAGGCAATGGTCTTTTCCGTCCGGGCCCAGAGCTTCAGCAGTTGCTCGTTGAGGTGGTCACGCACGATCTCATCCAACGCGCCAAAGGGTTCGTCCATCAGCAAGATATCGGCGTCGAACGACAGCGCCCGCGCGATGGAAGCGCGCTGTTGCATCCCGCCCGACAATTGCCAAGGGAATTTCTTTTCAAACCCGCTGAGTTCCACCAGTTCCAGCACGCGCTGCACCCGTTCGGCCTGCTCAGCACGGGGAATGCCCATGATCTCAAGCGGCAGCCGGATATTGCCGCCGATGGTGCGCCACGGATAGAGCCCCGCCGCCTGAAAGACGTAGCCGTAGGCCCGCGATTTGCGCGCCTCCTCGGGCGAGACACCGTTGATGGTCACGGTGCCGCCCGTGGGCTGCTCAAGGTCGGCCATCACCCGCAAGAAGGTCGTCTTCCCGCAGCCCGAGGGGCCGATAAAGCTGACGAAATCCCCCTTGTGGATATCAAGGTTCACGTCTTTCAACGCATGAACCGGCCCGTCGTTGGTTTGAAAGGTCAGATCTAGATTGCTGGCGCTGATCACGCTCTGGCTGTCATTCACAAATTTTACTTCCCTGTTGGTCGGCCGCTTTTAGCGCGGCACTTTACCTGATTGTCGTGGCGGCTTTACATCGCTCAGATCCCCGCCGGAATGTTCAGCGGATCGCGCTTGATCATCTTGGGGCTGTTGATCTCCTTCCACTTGCTGAGCGCGACATTGGCGCTTGGGAAGGCTGGGCGCGGCACGAAACGCCCACGTCCCGGCTGCGGCTGGCTGTTTTGACCCCAAGCCCAGATCACCTCACCGCGGCTGAGGGTATAGCGGCTCTGCGCCTTGACCTCGAACCCTTCAAAGACGTTGTAATCAAGGATGGAGTGGTGGTTCGCAGGGCTGATCGTCTTGGTGATCTTCGGATCCCAGACCACGATATCGGCATCCGCCCCTTCGACGATCGCACCCTTCTGCGGATAGATATTGAGGATCTTGGCGATATTGGTCGAGGTCGCAGCGACGAATTCGTTGGGCGTAAGCCGCCCCGTCTCTACCCCTTCGGTCCAAAGCACGGCCAGACGCTCTTCCAGTCCGTTTGAGCCGTTGGGAATGATCCGGAAATCATCGCGGCCTGCACGCTTCTGCTCGGTGCTGAACGCCGCGTGATCCGTCGCCACCACCTGCAAACTGCCCGCCTGCAAGCCGGCCCAAAGGCTGTCTTGGTGGTCTTTCGAGCGGAACGGCGGCGACATGACGCGCCGCGCGGCGTGGTCCCAATCTTTGTTGAAATACTCGGACTCATCCAGCGTCAGGAACTGGATCAGCGGCTCGCCATAAACCCGCATCCCCTTTTGCCGCGCACGGCGGATCGCCTCATGGGTCTGCTCGCAAGAGACGTGCACGATATACAGGGGCACGCCGGCGGTATCAGCGATGGTGATCGCGCGGTTTGCTGCTTCGCCTTCCAACTCAGGCGGACGGGAATAGGCGTGGCCTTCTGGCCCGGTGATGCCTTGATCGAAATACTTCTGCTGCAGCTCGGCCACCAGATCGCCGTTCTCGGCATGGACCATCGGCAGCGCGCCGAGTTCCGCACAGCGCTTGAAGGAGGCGAACATTTCGTCATCTTCGATCATCAACGCGCCTTTGTAGGCCATGAAGTGCTTAAAGCTGTTCACCCCCATGTCGACCGCGTCTTTCATCTCGTTAAAGACGTTTTCGTCCCAGCCGGTGATCGCCATGTGATAGCCGATGTCGCTGCAGATCTGCGGCGCGGATTTGCGGTGCCACTCGTTGATCGCGTTCTTGATGCTGCCATCGGCGCCGGGCAGACAGAAGTCCACTACCATCGTGGTGCCGCCCACCGCCGCGGCCCATGTGCCGCTCTCAAAGGTCTCAGCCGCCGTAGTGCCCATAAAGGGCATCTCCAGATGCGTATGCGGGTCGATCCCGCCGGGGATCACATAGGCGCCCTCGGCATCGATATATTCGTCGCCCTTCAGGTCTTCACCGATCTGCTTGATCTTCTCGCCCTCAATCAGGACATCGGCTTTCCATGTCCGGTCCGCCGTGCAAACCATGCCACCCTTGATTACCTTGCTCATCTTCTTCTCCCCATCTTTTCTGGCAATTCACGTCGGGGGGCCGGGGCAGCACCCCAGACCTCCGCCCGCGTGTTCAGCCCTCTATTTCCGCTGTCTCCAGCACCGCATGGAGCAGCACATCCGCCCCCGCCTTGGCCCAATCCTTGGTGATCTCTTCAGCCTCGTTGTGGCTCAGACCATCGACACAGGGGCACATCACCATCGCCGTGGGCGCCACCCGGTTGATCCAGCAGGCGTCATGCCCCGCGCCCGAAATCAAGTTCATATGGCTATAGCCCAACCGCTCGGCGGCATTGCGCACAGCCGTGACACAGCCATCATCAAAGGCCACGGGGTCGAAACCGCCGACCTTTTCAAACTCGATCTGCATGTCCATATCATCGGCGATCTTTTGGCCCTCGTCGCGCAGACGGGCCTCCATATCCTCGATCACGGCCAGTTCGGGCGACCGGAAATCGACGGTAAAGACCGTCTTGCCCGGAATCACGTTGCGCGAGTTCGGGTAGACTTCGATATGGCCTGCCGCCCCCACTGCATGGGGCGCGTGGCTGAGCGCGATCTCGTTCACCTTCTCCAACACCCGCGCCATTCCAAGACCGGCATCCCGGCGCATCGGCATCGGGGTGGAGCCGGTGTGGCTATCCTTGCCGGTGATCGTCACCTGCGTCCAGCTCAGGCCCTGACCGTGGGTCACAACGCCGATATCCTTGCCCTCGGCCTCTAGGATCGGGCCCTGTTCGATGTGCAATTCGAAGAAGGCATGCATCTTGCGCGCGCCCACTTCCTCGTCGCCCTTCCAGCCGATGCGCTGCAACTCATCGCCAAAGCTCTTACCCTCGGCGTCGGTGCGCGCGTAAGCCCAGTCCTGCGTGTGAATGCCAGCAAAAACCCCCGACGACAGCATCGCGGGGGCGTAACGGGTGCCTTCTTCGTTGGTGAAGTTGGTCACGACGATCGGGTGTTTGGTCTTGATCCCCAGATCGTTCATCGTGCGGATGATCTCCAACCCGCCGAGCACGCCAAGGATGCCATCGTATTTCCCGCCCGTGGGCTGGGTGTCGAGGTGGCTGCCCACATAGACCGGCAGCGCATCGGGATCGGTGCCCTCCCGCTGGGCGAACATATTGCCCATCTGGTCGAGCCCCATGGTGCAGCCCGCATCTTCGCACCACTTCTGGAACAGGGCGCGGCCTTCGGCATCTTCGTCGGTCAGCGTCTGACGGTTATTCCCCCCCGCCACGCCGGGGCCGATCTTGGCCATTTCCATCAAGGAATCCCACAGACGGTCGGGATCAATCTTGAGGTTCTCTCCGGGCGCGGGCATAGGTCACTCCTCTGTCATCGGCTTGGGCCGTGTTGTTTTTTTACCATTTGGTAAATCCACGATTGCGATTAGGTTAGGCTCTGTCAAGAACTGGTTTGAAACAACCCACCGCCGACCCGGCAAACGCCTTTTTTAGCAGCACCAAGGATCATTGCCTTGCCCGAAAGCACCGCCAAAAAACCCAGCCGCATCCAAAGACGCAACCGCCGGGTGATTCTGGATGCCGCGCTCGAAGTCTTTTCCAAACATGGCTACCGGGGTGCCACGCTGGATCAGATCGCCGCCGAGGCTGGGCTGAGCAAACCGAATATTCTCTATTACTTCAATGGCAAAGAAGACATTCACGTCACTTTGCTGTCGCAGCTGATGGAAACATGGCTCGACCCACTGGTGGAACTGGACCCCGAAGGCGACCCCCGGCGCGAGATTTTGGACTATGTCGAACGCAAGCTGACCATGTCGCGCGAACTGCCGCGCGAGAGCCGTCTTTTCGCCAATGAAATCCTGCAAGGCGCGCCGCGGATCGAGCCAGAGTTGAAGCGCCACCTCAAACCCCTGTTCGACGAGAAATGCGCCGTGATCGCGGGATGGGTGGCAGCGGGTAAACTGCCCCCGCTGGACCCGCAACATCTGATTTTCTCCATCTGGGCCACAACGCAGCACTACGCGGATTTCGAGGCGCAGGCGCAAATTCTGCTCGGACCCGAGACCGATCCCCGCCCCCGCGCGCAGGCGCATCTTCAGGCGATGTTTGGCGCGCTTTTGGACCTGCCGGAGCCATCGGCAAACGGTTAACCATACCGCCAGAGATGGACCGCGTTTAATCCCCCATTAACATTTCCGCCGCAATCTGCCTGCGGGTGTGGGCTCCTTAGTAGTTAGAGGGGCAGTGATGAATGTAGGCGATTTTAACGGCGCAGGGGCTGCGCGGAATGCGAAGGGACTGAATGCAAAGGGGTCTGATGAAGCGGCGATCACGCGACCGATCCCGCGCGAAGAGATGGCGCGGGATGCGGCCATGGCAGTGATTGCAGCGCGGCGCGATCTGGCACGGACGGTCCCGCAGCCATCTGCCGAAACCGCCGCCCCGTCGCGGAGAAACTCCTGAACGCGGGGCGGCGGCCTTGACTTACTCTGCCGGTTCAACCGCTTTGGCAGAGGGGTTGTTGGGGTGCGTGGTCCAGTTGGCGTAGTCCGGCGTCACCGTCTTGCCAGTGCGCAGGTCGGTGGCACCCACGGCCAATTCTTCCATTGAGATACAGTCTTCGACAGGACACACATTGACGCAAAGGTTACAGGCCACGCATTCTTCTTCGATCACGGTAAAGGTGCGGTCCTCGGACATGGCGATGGCTTGGTGGCTGGTATCCTCGCAGGCGGCAAAACAGCGGCCACAAGAGATGCACAAATCCTGATCGATCTTCGCCTTGGCGACATAGTTCAGGTTCAACTGGTTCCAGTCGGTAACATTCGGCACCGCGCGGCCCACAAGCTCATCGACCGAGGTCATGCCCTTCTCGTCCATATACTCCGACAGGCCCGAGATCATCTCTTGGACCACCTTGAAGCCATAGGTCATCGCCGCCGTGCAGACCTGCACGTTGCCCGCGCCGAGGGCCAGAAACTCCGCCGCGTCGCGCCATGTGGTGACGCCACCGATGCCGCTGATCGGCAGGCCGTGGGTCTCAGGATTACGCGCAATCTCGGCCACCATGTTGAGCGCGATCGGCTTCACCGCCGGGCCGCAATAGCCGCCATGGGTGCCCTTGCCGTCGATCATCGGTTCTGGCGCAAAGAGGTCCAGATCGACCGAGGTGATCGAATTGATCGTGTTGATCAGGCTCACCGCATCCGCGCCACCGCGCTTGGCGGCCTCGGCGGGGTAGAGCACATTGGTGATGTTCGGCGTCAGCTTCACGATCACCGGCATCCGCGTGTACATCTTGCACCAGCGGGTGACCATCTCGATATATTCCGGCACCTGCCCCACGGCGGACCCCATGCCGCGCTCGGCCATGCCATGGGGGCAACCGAAGTTCAGCTCAATCCCGTCGGCCCCGGTTTCTTCCACATGCGGCAGGATCGCTTTCCACGCTTCCTCCTCGCAAGGCACCATGATCGAGGCAATCAGCGCCCGATCCGGGTAGTCGCGTTTCACCGCCTTCATCTCGCGCAGGTTCACTTCCAGCGGGCGGTCGGTGATCAACTCGATGTTGTTCAGCCCCAGCAGCCGCCGATCCGCGCCATAGATCGCGCCGTAGCGCGGGCCATTGACGTTAACCACGGGCGGGCCTTCCATGCCGAGGGTCTTCCAGACCACCCCGCCCCAGCCCGCCTCATAGGCGCGGCGCACGTTGTATTCCTTGTCCGTCGGCGGCGCCGAGGCCAGCCAGAACGGGTTGGGGGATTTGATCCCGATGAATTCGCTTCTCAGATCTGCCATGTTATGTCTCCCTCTCGGCGCGGCCTCAGCCCGCCGCCCCCATCAATGTGGTGTGAATGTCCATCGCCGCGTCGCGGCCCTCGGCCACGGCGGTCACGGTGAGGTCATCACCACCGCTGGCGCAATCGCCCCCGGCCCAAACGCCATCCAGACTGGTGCGCCCGGTGCCGTCGACCTTGATCTTGCGCCCGTCGAGTTCGGGCAGCCCGTCGCCCAACAGCGTCTGACCGATGGCCTTGAACACCTGATCCGCCTGCAGACGCAGGGTTTGGCCGGTGCCCTTCATCGCATCGTCGACATATTCAAACTCGATCTCGCGCACCGAGCCATTGCCATGGACCGCGATCGGCACCGCATGGGTCACGATCCGCACCCCTTTGGAGGCCGCGAGGTCTTGCTCGAACACACTCGCGTTCATCCGGTCCCGCCCACGGCGGTAGACCAGTGTCACGTTCAGCGCGCCCAGCAGTTTCGCCTGCACCGCGGCATCGACTGCCGTCATGCCGCCGCCGATGACCACCACGTCGCGGCCAATCGGCACGCCTGACATGTCGCCCGACTGGCGCAGTTCAGAGATGAAATCGACCGCATTGGCGACCCCGGCCTTATCCTCGCCTTCGGCCCCAAGCGCATTGACGCCCACCAGCCCCATGCCGAGGAAAACCGCGTCATAGTCGGTCTTCAATTCCTCAAGCGTGACATCCCGCCCCACGGCGACCTCATGGCGGAAGGAAATCCCACCGATTTGCATCAGCCAATCCACCTCAGCCTGCGCAAAGCCGTTCGGCGTTTTGTAAGCAGCGATGCCATATTCGTTGAGCCCGCCGGGCTTGGGCCGTGCATCAAGGATTTCGACCTCATGGCCCAGCATCGCCAGACGGTGGGCGCAGGACAGACCCGCCGGACCCGCACCAACCACAGCGACACGTTTGCCCGTCACGGCCGCACGCTCAAAAGGATGCACATCTTGGGCCTGCAGATGGTCCGTCGCATAGCGCTGCAACTGGCCGATCAACACCGGCTTGCCCTCGGCCACCTCGCGCACACAGACCTCCTCGCAGAGCGTTTCGGTCGGGCAGACCCGCGCACACATGCCGCCAAGGATGTTCTGGCTGAGGATCGTCTTGGCCGCCGCATCGGGCGTGCCGGTGGCGATCTGGCGAATGAACAGCGGAATGTCGATGTCGGTCGGACAGGCCGTCATGCAAGGTGCGTCATGGCAGAAGTAACAGCGGTCCGCCGCGACCAGAGCCTCATGTTCATCCAAGGGTGGATGGAGATCCGAAAACCCCTCTGCGTAGTTCTGCGGCTCTAACCGCCCCGGAACGATCCCCGGCTCAAAGACATCTCGTGCCATATCAAAATCCCTGTCGTTTTCTTGGTGTTTTGAAAATGCTCACACGGAATCATTTTTTTATCAACTGGTAAATTTTTGAAAAGCGCGACTTCCCGAGAAACCCGTGACACCTGCCAGTTTTGTAACAGGCAGGTTATATTTCATGGGCGCTTCCTTGCTTGCCCCATGCCGCCCCGTAAAAATCCTTGATTTTAAAAATAGAGATTCCAATATCACAACTGCGACGCGAAGACTTTTCGACCCGGCTGCCCTAAGGCTCCAGCGATCACGAATTCGACCGAGCCGCGCTGCCGCATGTTGCGGGCAGATCAGACAGAGGGAGACACGGGTCATGGCTACTGGCACCGTCAAATGGTTCAACACGACAAAAGGCTACGGCTTCATCGCGCCGGACAGCGGCGGCAAAGACATCTTTGTCCATATTTCCGCAGTAGAGCGCGCAGGCCTGACCGGGCTTGCCGACAATCAAAAGGTTACCTTTGATGTCGAAGCAGGCCGTGATGGCCGCGAAAGCGCGAGCAACATCGCGCTGGCCTGACCGGGCCACATTTCGATGATCGAAACGGACGCTGCGGCGTCCGTTTTTTGTTAGCGGGTCTCTGCGGCCTGTGCGGCAAGCTTGGCCACCGCCGGGCCAATATCCTCCACGATCAGCGCCACGCCTTCGGCATTGGGATGGATACCATCCCCTTGAAAATAGCGCTGCACCGTCTCGCTCCGCGCGCTGGCCGCGCCCTTTTCCTCGGCCAGAAGTCCGGTAAAGAAATCCGGGTAGAACTGCGTTCCATGGGCTGCGGCCAAGTCGGGATAGAGCGCTTCGAAATCGGCCTTATACCCCGCGCCGTAATTGCCCGGTGCCGACATGCCGACCAGCAGCACCTCAACCTCGGCGCGCTTTGCCGCCGCAAGAATGTCACCAATGTTGCCGCGCGCCTGCGCCGGGTCCAGCCCGCGCAGCATGTCATTACCCCCGAGCGTCACGATCATCGCGTCGACTTCGGGCGTCAGGGTCCAATCCACGCGCGCCCGGCCGCCTGCGGTCGTATCGCCCGAAACACCCGCATTGACGATTTTCGCCTCAACGCCTTCGGCATCCAGCCACGCCTGCAATTGCGGCACGAATCCCTCTTCGGCGGGCAGGCCATAGCCTTGGGTCAGACTGTCGCCAAGGGCGGCGATCACCACCTCTTCGGCCTGTGCCGCGCTGCCTAAAATAAAGGCAAAACAGATCAATACCTTGCGCATCCTTCACGGACCTCCATATCCAACTGATACTCAGAACAAAGGCGGCCCGATGAGCGACCCAGTCTATGACCTTCAAGATGTCACGCTAAGCCTCAAGGGCAATGCCGGAACCGTCGATATTCTGCGCGGCATTTCGCTGCAGGTCCAGCAAGGGGAAAGCATCGCGCTGACCGGGGCGTCGGGATCGGGCAAATCTTCGCTGCTGATGGTCATGGGCGGGCTGGAGCGTGCCACGGGCGGCAAGGTCATGGCCCTTGGCCATGATCTCAGCGCGCTGCGCGAGGATGGGTTGGCCCAGTTTCGCCAAGGCCGCATGGGGATTGTGTTTCAGTCCTTCCACCTCATTCCCACCATGACCGCGCTGGAAAATGTCGCCACCCCGCTGGAGCTTTCGGGGGCGGAGGACGCCTTTGACCGCGCGCGCAGCGAGTTGGAGGCCGTCGGTCTTGGCCACCGGATTGATCAATACCCTGCGCAGATGTCAGGCGGCGAGCAGCAGCGCGTGGCCCTCGCCCGCGCCGCCGCCCCGCGCCCGGCGATCCTGCTGGCGGATGAGCCGACAGGCAGCCTCGACAGCCGCAATGGCGCAGCGATCATGGACCTGCTGTTTGAACTGCGCGACCGCCATGGCGCGACGCTGGTGCTGGTGACCCATGCCGACGATCTGGCCGCGCGTTGTGACCGGGTGGTGCAATTGGCCGACGGGCGTCTCGCATGAGCCTGTCCCTCGCGGCCCGTTTCGCCCGCCGTGAGATGCGCGGCGGATTGCGCGGTTTTCGTCTGCTGCTGGCCTGCCTCGCGCTCGGCGTGGCCGCTTTGGCCGCCGTAGGCTCGGTCCGCGCTGCGATTGAAGCGGGGCTGGAAGCCGAGGGTGCCGCACTTTTGGGCGGCGATGCCGAGCTTGATTTCACCTATCGCTCCGCCAGCCCTGATGAGCAAGCGTGGATGGCCGAGCGGGCCGAACGTGTATCCGAAATTGTTGAGTTCCGCTCTATGGCGGTGGTCGGCGCGGGGGACACATCAGAACGCGCACTGACGCAGGTCAAGGCGGTGGACGACCTCTATCCATTGATCGGTGAGATGGTATTAGACCCTGCCCTGCCGCTAGAGCAGGCGCTTGAGATCGGGCCCGAAGGACGGCCCGGTGCCGTGATGGAACGTGCCTTGTCGGACAGGCTCGGCCTTGCCCCGGGGGATGTTTTTGCCCTCGGCGAAACCGAATTTCGCCTGACGGCCCTGATTGAACGCGAACCGGATTCCGCCGCCAGTGGCTTCTCGCTCGGTCCTCGCACGCTGGTGCGGCGCGCCGCGCTGGATGGCTCGGGCCTGCTCGCACCGGGGACGCTCTTTAACAGCAAATATCGGTTCGATCTGCCCGAAGGCACCGCGCTTGACCCGTTGAAATCCGAGGCCGAGGCGCGGTTTGCCGACGCCGGGATGCGCTGGACCGATGCCCGCAACGGCGCGCCCGGCGTGGCGCGTTTCGTCGAACGGCTCAGCGCCTTTCTGGTGCTGGTGGGGCTGTCGGGCCTCGCGGTGGGCGGGGTTGGCGTGGCGGCAGCGGTGCGGGCCTATCTGCAACGCAAGACCGCCGTGATCGCCACCTTCCGCGCCATGGGCGCGACGCGGGCGACGATCTTCCAGACCTACTTCATTCAGGTCGGGCTGCTGGCCGTGATGGGCGTGGCGCTTGGCCTGCTGATCGGTGCCGGGCTGCCGCTGGTGCTTTCCCCGCTGATCGAAGCGCAACTGCCCCTTCCCGCCCGTTTTGCGATTTATCCCGCTCCGCTGGCCGAGGCCGCGCTATACGGGTTGCTCACGGCCGCGCTCTTCACCCTTTGGCCGCTGGCCCGAAGCGCTGACGTGCGTGCCGCCACCCTGTTTCGCGATGACTGGCAGCGCCAATCGCCTCTGCCCGGCGCGCCCTACCTTGTGGCGATGGCGCTGCTCTTGGCCGCGCTCTTGGCGCTGGCGGGCTGGTTTAACGGATCGTGGTCGCTCACGCTTTGGACGCTTGGCGGTTTGGCGTCGACACTGGCGGTGCTGGCGCTGGCGGCAACCGTGTTACGGCTGATCGCGCGGGCCGCAGCCAAGCGCGTGCGGGGGCATCCGCGCCTGCGGTGGGCGCTCGCGGCGATTGGCGGGCCGGGCGAAGGGGCCACGGCGGTGGTGCTGGCGCTTGGGCTGGGCCTGTCGGTCTTGGCAGCAGTGGGCCAGATCGACGGCAATCTGCGCCGTGCGATTTCGGGCAATCTGCCGGATGTGGCGCCGTCTTATTTCTTTGTCGACATCCAGAAGGACCAGATCGACGGTTTCACCGAAAGGCTCAACAGCGACGCGGCAGTCGGCCGGGTTGAAAGCGCCCCGATGCTGCGCGGCGTGGTAACCGAGATCAATGGCCAGCCGGCCCAAGAGGTGGCGGGCGATCACTGGGTGGTGCGCGGCGACCGGGGCATCACCTATGCCGCAAAGCCGGGGGAAGACACGCGGATCACGGCGGGCGACTGGTGGGCCGAAGACTACACCGGCCCGCCGCAGATCAGCTTTGCCGCCGAAGAGGCCGAGGAACTGGGGTTGAGCCTTGGCGACAGCCTGACCCTCAACGTGCTGGGCCGCGCCATCACAGGCGAGATCACCAGCTTCCGCGAGGTTGATTTCTCCACCGCCGGGATCGGCTTTGTGCTGACGATGAACCCCGCTGCACTGGCCGGCGCGCCGCATAGTTTCATCTCAACCGTCTATGCCGAACCCGAGGCCGAAACCGCGATCCTGCGCGATTTGGCCGAAGCCTACCCCAACATCACCGCGATCCGGGTGCGCGATGCGATCGACCGGGTGGCGGCGGTGCTGGCGGGGCTGGCCTCGGCGATTTCGTTCGGGGCGCTGGCGACGCTGGCAACCGGCTTCATGGTGTTGATCGGCGCGGCAGCCGCAGGCACGGGAGCGCGCAGCTATGAGGCGGCCTTGCTAAAAACCATGGGCGCTTCGCGACGCACCATTGCCAGCAGCTTTGTACTGCGCGCAGCCCTGCTGGGTCTCTTTGCCGGGGGCGTCGCGCTAATGGCAGGCATCGCGGGTGGCTGGGCGGTGAGCTATTACGTGATGGAGACCGATTTCACCGTGATCTGGTCCAATGCGCTGATGATCATCGCAGGCGGGGTGCTGGCGACGGTTCTCGCGGGCTTGGGCTTTGCGCTAAAGGCGCTGAACGCCCGGCCTGCGGATATGCTAAGGGCGCAGGAATGATCCCGCGCCCTTTGGCTGTCTTGGTGGTCTGATCACTCCGCCGCTTCGGCGTAGTCCTCCAGCGGTGGGCAGGTGCAGATCAGGTTGCGGTCGCCGTGCACGTTGTCGACGCGGTTGACCGGCGGCCAGTATTTGTCGACCCGGAAGGCACCGGGAGGGAAGCAGCCCTGTTCGCGGCTGTAAGGCCGGTCGCCCCATTCCACCACCAGATCCTCCACCGTATGCGGTGCGTTTTTCAGCGGGTTGTTGGCCCGGTCCATCCGGCCCTCTTCGATCTCGCGGATTTCCTCGCGGATCGCCAGCATGGCGTCGCAGAAACGGTCCAGCTCGGCCTTGGTCTCAGACTCCGTCGGCTCCACCATCAGCGTGCCCGCCACCGGCCAAGACATCGTCGGCGCGTGGAAGCCGCAATCGACCAGACGTTTGGCGACATCCTCGTTGGTGATGCCCGCGGTTTCCTCATAGGGGCGCACGTCGATGATGCACTCATGCGCCACCCGACCGCTCGGCCCTTTATAGAGCACATCATAGGCCCCTTCGAGACGCTTGGCGATGTAGTTGGCATTGAGGATCGCGGCGCGGGTCGCCTGCGTCAGACCGTCACCGCCCATCATCAGGCAGTAAGACCAAGAGATCGGCAACAGCGAGGGCGAGCCGTAAGGCGCCGCCGAGACCGCGGCCCCCTCTTCGTTCGGGTGGCCCGGCAGATGCGCGATCAGATGCGATTTCACACCGATCGGACCCATGCCGGGGCCGCCGCCGCCATGCGGGATGCAGAAAGTCTTGTGCAGGTTGAGGTGGCTCACGTCGCCGCCCAGATCGCCGGGGCGCGACAGGCCCACCATCGCGTTCATATTGGCGCCGTCGATATAGACTTGGCCGCCGTGGTCATGGGTGATCTTGGTCACCTCATGCACGGTTTCCTCGAACACGCCGTGGGTCGACGGGTAAGTGATCATGCAACCGGCAAGGTTTTCGCTGTGCTGCTCGGCCTTGGCGCGGAAATCGTCAAGGTCGATGTCACCATTGGCCGCCGTCTTGATGACCACGACCTTCCAGCCCACCATCTGCGCGGAGGCCGGGTTGGTGCCATGGGCGCTCATCGGAATAAGGCAGATGTTGCGATGCCCTTCGCCCTTGGCGCGGTGATAGGCGGCAATGGTCAAAAGCCCCGCATATTCGCCCTGCGCGCCCGAGTTTGGCTGCATCGAAATCGCGTCATAGCCGGTGATCTCGCAGAGCTTGTCCGACAGATCGTCGATCATCTCCTGATAGCCAAGCGCCTGATCGGCGGGCACGAAGGGGTGGATGAGCGAGAATTCCCGCCAGGTCACCGGCATCATCTCAGCCGCCGAGTTCAACTTCATCGTGCAAGACCCCAGCGGGATCATCGCCCGGTCCAGCGCCAGATCACGGTCGGCCAAGCGGCGCATGTAGCGCATCATCTCGGTCTCGGCCCGGTTCATGTGGAAAATCGGGTGGGTGAGGTAGTCGCTCGTGCGGACCATCGCGTCGGGCAGACGGTACTCAGGCGTGAAATCATCATCCGCCTGACGGATGCCAAAGGCGCGCCAGACCGCTTCGATGGTGTCGGGGCGGGTGCGCTCGTCCAGCGTGATGCCCACTTTGGTCCCGCCCACACGGCGCAGGTTGATGCCTTCGTCCACGGCGGATTTCATCACCGCGGCCTGCAAGGGGCCGACCTCAACGGTGACCGTGTCGAAATAGCTCTCGGGCTGCACGTCAAAGCCCGCGGCCTCCAGGCCCTTCGCCAGACGCACTGTCTTGCGGTGGATGCGCTGCGCGATGGCCTTCAAGCCTTCCGGCCCGTGGAACACGGCATACATCGACGCCATGACGGCCAGCAGCGCCTGCGCGGTGCAGACGTTCGAGGTCGCCTTCTCGCGGCGGATGTGTTGCTCGCGGGTTTGCAGCGACAGGCGGTAGGCGCGGTTGCCATGGGCGTCGATTGACACCCCAACAATCCGCCCCGGCATGGCGCGCTTCATGGAATCCTTGCAGGCCATATAAGCAGCATGCGGGCCGCCATAGCCCTCGGGCACGCCAAAACGCTGCGTGCTGCCCACGGCGATGTCGGCCCCCATCGCGCCCGGCTCTTTCAGCAGGGTCAGCGACAACGGGTCGGCAGTAACGATGCCCACGGCCTTGGCCTCGTGCAGGGCCGCCATGTGATCGGTGAAGTCGCGCACATGGCCGTAGGTGCCGGGATATTGGAAAATCGCGCCGAATACCTTCTCGGCCTCCATCTCTTCGGGTTCACCGACGATGACTTCAATGCCCAAAGGCTCGGCCCGAGTCTTCATCACGGCGATGTTCTGCGGGTGGCAGTTGGCGTCGATGAAGAAGCCCTTGGCCTTCGATTTCGAGCTGCGCAGCGCCATGGTCATCGCTTCGGCGCAGGCGGTAGCCTCATCCAGAAGCGACGCATTGGCGATTTCCAACCCGGTAAGGTCGCTCACCATGGTCTGGAAATTGAGCAACGCTTCCAGGCGGCCCTGCGAAATCTCGGGCTGATAGGGCGTGTAAGCGGTGTACCACGCGGGGTTCTCAAGAATATTCCGCTGGATCGCCGGAGGCGTGACGGTGCCGTGATAGCCCTGCCCGATCAGGCTGGTGAGCACCTTGTTCTTGCCCGCAACCTTGCGCATGTGCTCAAGTACCTCGCGCTCGCTCATCGCCTTGCCGAAATCAAGTGGCTGTTTCGCACGGATCGCCTTGGGCAAGGTGTCGTCGATCAGCGCATCAAGGCTTTCGGCGCCCACGGTGTCGAGCATCTGCGACATTTCGGAAGGGGACGGGCCAATGTGACGCCGGTTGGCGAAATCATAGGGCAAATAATCGGTGGGCTTGAAGCTCATGTCGGGTTCCTCGTCACGGCGCGGCAGCGGCGCCCCCTGTTTATGGCGCGCCGCCCAAAGCGGGCGACGCAGGTGATCAGCAGCGCGCCGGTCCCCCGGCACGCGCAGCGGTTTAGCCGATGAATTTCTGGTAAGCGGCTTCGTCCATGAAGTCGTCCATCTGGCTGGCATCGGTGAACTTCATCTTGAAGAACCACGCATCGCCCTGCGGGTCGTCGTTGACCATACTGGGGTTGTCCGTGAGCGTGCTGTTCACCTCGGTGATCTCACCGTCGATCGGGGCGAGGATGTCCGACGCCGCCTTGACGGATTCGATCACCACAACCTCGTCATCCTTGCTGACGGTGGTGCCTTCGTCGGGCAGTTCCACGAATACCACATCGCCCAACTGCTCGGCGGCGTGTGTGGTGATGCCCACGACCACTTCGTCACCCTCGACGCGCAGCCATTCATGTTCTTCGGTAAATTTCATATCGGATTTCCCTGTGTAGATTCAGCGTTTGAAGTTCGCCGCGACGAACGGCATTTTCGTGACAGTCAGTGGCAAGCGCTTGCCGCGCACCTCGCCCCAAAGCGGCGTGTCGACCTTTGCATGCTCGGCGGTGACATAGCCCATGGCAACGGGGCCGCCAACCGTCGGACCAAAGCCGCCAGAAGTCACTGTGCCAACCTCATTACCGCCCTCGGCTGCATCGAAAATCGCCACACCCTCACGCATTGGCGCCCGGCCCTCGGGCAGCAGCCCGACCCGCTTGCGCGGCGCGCCGTCGGCCAGTTGTTGCAAGATCACGCCGGCACCGGGGAAACCGCCCGCACGCTCGCCATCATTGCGCCGTACCTTCTGGATCGCCCAGTTCAGCGCCGCCTCAACCGGCGTGGTGGTGGTGTCGATGTCATGACCATAAAGGCACAACCCGCCCTCCAACCGCAGACTGTCACGCGCGCCCAGACCGATGGGCTCGACCTTTTCCAGCGCCAAGAGCTTGCGCGCCAAAGCCACGGCATCGTCATTCGCGACCGAAATCTCGTAGCCATCCTCGCCCGTATAGCCCGAGCGCGACAGGGTGACGGTGATCCCGTCAATGTCGACATCCTTGGCAACATCCATAAATTTCATATCCGCCACCAAGGGCTGCAAGCGGGCCAGCGCCGCTGCGGCCTGCGGCCCCTGAAGGGCCAGAAGCGCACGGTCATCCAAAACTTCGATATCACAACGATCCGACAGCGCCTCTTTCATCAGGGCAATGTCATCATCCTTGCACCCGGCATTCACAACAACGAACAGATGATCGCCCAGATTGGTCAACATCAGATCGTCCAAGATACCACCCGTGGCATCCGTGAACATCGCATAACGCTGGCGCATCTCGGCAAGCCCCAGCACATCAACCGGCACGAGGCTCTCCATCGCCAAGGCCACATCCTCATAGCTGCCAGACTTGGCCCGCAGCACGACCTGCCCCATGTGGCTCACATCAAACAACCCGGCGGCGGCGCGGGTGTGCAGATGTTCTTTCATCACGCCAAGAGGGTATTGCACGGGCATTGAATAGCCCGCAAAGGGCACCATCTTGGCCCCCAGTTCCACATGCAAATCATGCAATGCCGTCTGCTTGAGATCGCTCATCCGGTTCGCCTTTCCTGTCCCTTCCGGATGACCTTTTGACCATGCCGGCACCTTAGCGCCGCTAACGCTGCGCATGATGCCCCCTCTGTCCTTCCGCCTGAGATCGTTATCCCTTCGGCGTGCGCATCCGCGCATCTCTCCAGAGTCTTGGTCACGTCACGGTCCTGGGGCCTGAGAGTTTCCGGGGCGGTTGCTCCTTCGGCATCGGCGTTAACCGATTCTCCCGTGACGATTGGGCCTTTCGTATGCCGCCGCATACCTCTGCGTCAAGCATGCTTGTGGCCGGATACGACACATGTTTTGGTGCGCGCGACAAATACAGGACCTTTCGCGCATGACCCCCTATTTTTTCGGCTACGGCAGCCTCGTGAATCGCAACACCCACAGCTACCCCGACGCCCGGCCCGCCCGGCTCGACGGCTGGCGGCGCAAATGGGTCCACGCCGAAGGGCGCGACATCGTCTACCTCTCCGTGGTGCAAGACCAAAGCACCCGCATCGACGGGCTCATCGCCGCCGTGCCGGGCGCGGATTGGGCGGCGCTGGACCAGCGTGAATACAGCTACGAACGCCACGCCTCAGGCGGCGCCGTGGTCCATGATCTGGTCCCCGCACCCGACATCGCCCATTACGCCATCCCGCTCGAAATCGCGGTCGACCACGGCGATCACGTGATCCTGCTGAGCTATCTTGATGTTGTGGTCCAAGGCTTCCTGCGCGAGTTCGGCACCGATGGCGCCGCGCGCTTCTTCGACACCACCGAAGGCTGGGACACACCTATCCTGAACGACCGCGCAGCGCCCCTCTACCCGCGCCACCAGACCCTAACGCCAGAAGAAACGGCCGTGGTCGATCACCACATTGACCGCTTGTCGCTACAGGTGAAATCACGCGACGAAGTCCCCTTCACAAAGAAGAACTTCTAACCGCTCCAGTTCATCCTTTTTCAAATACCCTCGGGGGTCCGGGGGCAGCGCCCCCGAATGCCCTTGGCCTGCCTTAGCCGCGTGCTTTGACGGTCTGGAGCAACGGCAGAACCTGCGCCATCTCTGGCCCGTGTTCCTGCCCCGTCAGCGCCAAACGCAGGGGCCGGAACAACCCACGTCCCTTGCGCCCGGTGGCTTCTTTAACCGCGGCGGTCCAGCTTGACCACGTGGTTTCATCAAAGGGCATCTCCGGCAGCAGCAGCATGGCCTGAGCCACGAATTCACGGTCTTCCTCGGCAATCACCGGCTCGGCCCCGTCACGGAACATGGCCCACCATGGCCCCAAATCCTTCAGCGTCGAGATATTTTCGCGCGTGACCGCCCAGAACTGCGCGGCTTTGTCTTCCGGCACGCCAAGGGCGATGATATCGTCTTTCACCGCCTCAAGCGGCAGTTGCTGCAGGTAGCGCCCGGTCAGCGGGAACAGATCCTGCACATCGAACTTGGTCGGCGCCGAGCCGAAGCGGTTGATGTCGAAACCCTCGATCAACTCCGCCATATCCGTGCGCAGTTCCACCGGATCCGACGACCCCAACCGCGCCATCAGGCTCAGCAACGCAAAGGGCTGAACCCCCTGCTCACGCAGATCACGCAGGGCCAGCGTGCCAAGGCGCTTGCTCAGCGCCTCGCCCTGCGGGCCGGTCAGCAGCGAGTGGTGCGCGAACGAGGGCACCGCCCCATTGCCAAGCGCCTGCATGATCTGGATCTGGGTCGCGGTGTTGGTCACATGGTCCGACCCGCGCACCACATGGGTCACGCCCATTTCGGTGTCATCCACGACGCTCGCCAAGGTATAAAGGATCTGCCCATCGCCACGAATGAGTACGGGGTCACTAACCGAGGCCGCGTCGATGGAAATATCGCCCAAGATACCGTCATCCCATTCGATCCGCTGGTGATCGAGCTTGAACCGCCAAACGCCATCGCCACGCTCGGCACGCAGCGCGGCTTTCTCATCGTCGGAGAGGTTCAGCGCGGCGCGGTCATAGACCGGCGGCTTGCCCATGTTGAGCTGTTTCTTGCGCTTGAGGTCCAGCTCTGTCGGCGTCTCGAACGCCTCGTAGAAACGGCCCTTTTCGCGCAGATCTTCGGCGGCGGCATGATAGCGGTCCAGACGTTCCGACTGACGCTCGACCCGGTCCCATTCCAGCCCCAACCATTCAAGGTCTTGCTTGATGCCGTCGACGTATTCTTCGCGGCTTCGCTCGGGATCGGTGTCGTCGATGCGCAGGATGAAAGTGCCGCCCGCCTTGCGCGCGATGAGGTAGTTCATCAGCGCGGTGCGCAGGTTGCCCACGTGGATATAGCCAGTGGGGGACGGGGCGAAACGGGTGATCGTTGGGTTGGACATCTGGCGTACTCCTGTTGCGCGCGGGCTTGCCACAGGGCGCGGGCGTTGTCCAGCAAAGGCGGGGGTCAGCCGCCGTCTGCCGCGGTGCCAGTCGGGGGGGGCACAACCTCTGAGGTGTCGGCGTCGGTGCCGTCGTCTGACACGCCCTCATCGGGGGCGTCTGCCGCTGCCGGTGCCGCATCTGCAGGCTGTGCTTCGTCCGCAGGAGTCTCCGCCGCGGCGCCAGAGGCGGTGCCGGCTGCGGGATCGGCTGCGGTGTCAGAAGCCGCCCCGGCGGTCCCATCGCTCAACGCGCCGTTCTCCCAATCGCCCGAGGCTTCTTCGCCGCTGGCATAGCGCATGGTGCCGCTGCCCTGCCGCTTGCCCGCTTTGAACGTGCCCTCATAGACATCGCCATTGGCATAGGTCGCCACGCCCTGCCCTTCGATCTCTCCCTCGGTCCACTCGCCTTCGTAGACGAAACCGCTGGCCATGGTGATCTTGCCCTGACCGTGACGCTGCCCATTCCTGAACGCGCCTTCATAGACCGTGCCGTCGGGATAGGTCGCCTTGCCCTGCCCATGGCGCTGACCATCCTGCCAGCCGCCCTCATAGCGGTAGCCATCGGCATAGGTCATCACCCCTTGGCCGTGGTTGCGGGCGTCTTTGAATTCGCCCTCATAGACCACGCCATTGGTATAGGTGGCGATGCCTTCGCCTTCGATCACGCCTGCCACCCAAGCGCCCTCATAGGTCGATCCATCGGGATAGGTGATCTTGCCCGTGCCATCGGCCAGATCATTGCGAAAGGTGCCAACGTAAACGGACCCGTCGGGATAGGTCACCTGACCTTCGCCCTCAATCTGCCCGGCCACCCAAGAGCCGGTGTAGACATAGCCATCGGTGCCGGTGAAAGTGCCCTGCCCGTCGCGGCGGTCGTCTTTGAAGTCGCCCTCATAAACATCGCCATTCTCATAGGTGACCTCGCCTTTGCCTTCACGGCGGCCCGCGACCAAGGTGCCTTCGTAAACATCGCCATTGGGCTGGGTCAGCGTGCCGGTCCCGTCGATCTGGCCGTCTTTCCACAAGCCCACATAGACCAACCCGTCGGGCATGGTCAGCGTGCCCTCGCCACTGCGTTTGCCGCCTTCGATTTCACCTTCATAGACCGCGCCATCGGGGTAGGTGATCGTGCCGACGCCCTGTTTGACGCCATCAATCCAGTCGCCCTTGTACTCATAGCCGCCGGGGCTTTGCATCACGCCCTTGCCGTGGTGCTTGGCATTGCGGAACTCACCCTCATAGCGCACGCCATTGGCATAGATCGCCACGCCTTGGCCCATGATCGCGCCCGCTTCCCATTCGCCCTCATAGGTGCCGCCATCGGCAAAGGTGATCTTGCCCAATCCGTCCGGTTTGCCCTTGGCGAAATTACCCTCATAGACCGAGCCATTGGGAAAGCGCGCGACGCCTTCGCCCTTGATCTCACCCTCGACCCATTCGCCGGAATATTCATAGCCGTTGGGCAGCTTATAGGTGCCGGCACCATGCTGAAGGCCGCCTTGAAACGTGCCCTCATAGATGCCGCCGTCGTCATATTCCTTGGTCAGCACCTGCCCGTCCTGCGCCGCAAGCGGCGTGGCCAGAAGAGCGATCAGACAGAGGGGCAAGCTGCGGTGCAACATGGGCGGAATTTCCCGATCTCGTTAGGTGTCATTTGCCCTGAGGTTACGGGTGATAGAGGACAGAGGCAACGTGTTTGCAGGACAGGCACGCCGGTTTCGGCGGATCCCGCGCACCCGGCGCGGCGGGCCAGCCTGCGCGCAGGGGTTTCGCCCTCAGCCCGATCTGCTACATCCAACCCACACCAGCCAGCCCGGAGCCTTTGCATGTCAGACCGTTTTCGCCTCACCCTCGGGCAATTGAACCCGACCGTCGGCGACCTGCCGGGGAACGCGGCACTGGCGCGCGAGGCTTGGCAGGCCGGGCGCGACGCGGGCGCGCAATTGGTCGCCCTGCCCGAACTGTTCCTGACCGGGCATGATGCGAAAGCGCTGCTGCATAACCCGGCCTTTCAACGCGATGTCGTGACCCATCTTGAGGCGCTCGCCGCCCATTGCGCCCACGGCCCCGCCTTGGCGCTTGGCGCGCCTTGGGTCGAGGGGGCGAAACGTCATAACGCCTACCTCATCCTGCAGGGTGGCAGGATCGCCCAGCGGGTGCTTCAACACAGCCCCGCGCGGCACTCTCGCTTTAATGCAGGTCCGATCAGTGGCCCCTATGCTGTTGAGGGGCTGCGCATCGGTTCCCCCATCGGGGCGGATGGCTGGACTGGCGATGTGGCCGAGACGCAGGCCGAAACGGGGGCCGAATTCCTTTTGATCCCTAATGCGGCCCCACATCAACGCGGCGCAATGGACCGGCGGCTGAATCATATGGTCGCGCGGGTGATCGAGACGGAGTTGCCGCTGATCAGCCTCAATATGGTCGGAGGGCAGGATGAGGCGGTCTTTGACGGCGCGTCCTTCGCACTGAACCCCGGTGGCAAGCTGGCGCTGCACCTGCCTGCCTTTGACAGGGCCATTGCCCATGTCGATCTGGAACGGGCACCGGAGGGTTGGCAGATCGTGGCCGGAGACCTCGCACCGCAGCCAAGCGCACTGGAACGGGATTACCGCGCTTTGGTTGTCGGCCTGCGGGATTATGTCGCCAAAGCCGGAGCCTCTAAGGTGCTGGTCGAACAGACCGAGGGGCGTGATGCCGCGCTGGCCGCGACGATCGCAGGAGACGCTTTGGGGCCCGAGAATGTGCGCCAGATCGCGGTCCCGGTGGGGGGTGATTTACAGTCCACACTGCACGGCCGCCTCGCAGGGCTTGGCGCGGCGGTCGGCGCCGATACCCTCGCCCTCCCCCTGCGCGGCCTGATGCTCCACGCTTTGGCGCAGGACGCGGGGGAGATGCTGCTCACGGCACAGAACAAATCCGCGGCCGCCATGGGGCAGAGCGCGGTGCCGGGCGATTTCAATCCGGTCAAAGACCTGTACCAGACCGAGGTGCTGGCCCTTTGCCAATGGCGCAACACCACCCACCGCGTTTGGATGCGAGGCCCAGCCTCTGCGGCGTTTCCGCAGCGGGAAAATTCTCGAGAAGATAGCGCTCAAGAAGATAGCGCAGTGGACGACATCCTGTGCATCTTGCAAGAAAGGAACGGCAGTGTGGGGGACTGCGTAGCGGCGGGCTTTGACCAGCAGACCGCCCAAGAAGTCGCGGCGCGCCTTCTCAGCAACCCGCCGCGGAAAAATCGCTCTGCCCCCGGCCCGCGCGTCACGGCATCGCAGCCCAAGCACCCCTACCCCGCCCAGTGGCGCAACGGCTCATAACGCCTAGATCACTCCTTTGGTTTCCCATCTTTCCTTGAGCGCGAGAGGCAAGCGATTTGCCGCCACCTGCCAGCAGGTTACCGCCCAATTATCGAGCGCCGGGAGCCAAAAACCGGGCGCTCCGGGCTCCATGGGGAACGAAATCTTCCCTTCATAGTTGTCCAAACACGACCAACAACGGCGCTGGATTTCCCGCAGGGCACCCCCGCCGAACAGAAAGGGTTAAGACATGAATATCGTTAAACTTGGAATGGTATCTGCCATCGCTTTGGGTGCCGCTGCACCTGTCTATGCACAATCGGCCGAAGCCTATGCCGCAACCGATCTCAACATCCGTTCGGGCCCCGGCCCGCAGTACGACATCGTCGGTGTCATCCCCGGTGGCGAAGCCACTATGGTGGAAGGCTGCCTTGACGGCCAATCCTGGTGCCGGGTCAATTTCGGCGACACGATGGGCTGGTCCTATTCCGATTACCTCGCCGTTGACGTCGAAGAGCAGGCCGTGGCCCTGACCACCCGCCCCGCGACCGTCGAAGTGGGGACCGTGACCTATGAAGACCCCGATGGCACCGCCGAGAATGAGACCGCAGGCGCTGCTGCCGGTGCGACCCTGGGTGCGCTGACCGCCTATGCCGTTGGTGGCCCGATTGGTGGCATCATCGCTGGTGGCATCGCAGGTGGTGCCGCAGGTTCCGCCGCGGCTGAGCCCGAAGAATCCACCATCACCTACGTCCGTGAGAACCCGGTTGATACCGTGTACCTCGACGGTGAAGTGGTTGTCGGCGCGGGCATCCCCACGACCGTGACCACCTATGAGGTCCCGGAAACCACATACCGCTATGTCAACATCAACGGCGCGACAGTGATCGTTGACAACGAGACGAACCTGATCGTCGACGTTGTGCGCTAAGCTGCAATAACGTGCTGCGCTAAGCCACCATAGACTTGGACAAAGAAGGCTCGGAGGGTGATCTCCGGGCCTTTTCTTTGCCCGAAAACTAGGGCTAGCATGGGGGCAGCAACCGCAGGGAGCCACCATGATCGCCGTTATTTTCGAAGTCTTCCCCCACCCCGACCGCCGCGAGGAATACCTCGATGTCGCGGCCAAGATGCGTCCGCTTCTGGATGATATCGACGGCTTCATCTCTGTCGAACGGTTCCAAAGCCTGACCAACCCCGAAAAGCTGCTTTCGCTCTCTTTCTTCCGCGATGAAGAGGCAGTGCAGAGCTGGCGCAAGCTGACCGCGCACCGCGGCGCGCAGGCAGCAGGGCGCGAGGGAATCTTTACCGATTACCACCTGCGCATCGCCCATGTGATCCGCGACTATGGCATGTTCGACCGCGCAGAGGCACCACGGGACAGTCAGGACATCCACCCGCCGCGGCCTGTACCCGAGGGCTAACCGGGCCTAGACCGTCTCCCCGGCCTCTAACCGCTGCAACCAGTTGCCCGCATCGCGCAAGACCGCCTCGCGGCGGTCGGCATCCATGCGGTCCCACGTGGCATACATGTTTCTCATACGCGCATTGCTCTGAAACCGCTCTCGGTGCCGGTCAAGAAAGTGCCAGTAAAGCAGGTTGAACGGGCAGGCTTTCTGCCCCGCCTTCGCAGTGACGCTGTAGCTGCATCCTTTGCAGTAGTCCGACATGCGATTGATGTAAGCCCCGGACGAGACATAGGGTTTCGAGGCGATGACCCCGCCGTCGGCGAACTGGCTCATGCCGACCGTATTGGGCGCTTCGACCCACTCATAGGCGTCGGCGTATACCTCGAGATACCATTCATGCACCTGATGCGGATAGATCCCGGCCAGCAGGGCGAAATTGCCCGTCACCATCAGCCGCTGGATGTGATGCGCATAAGCGTATTTCTGCGTTTGCCCGATGGCTTGCCGCAGGCAATTCATCTGCGTGTCGGCACCCCAGTAAAAGGCAGGCAAGTCGCGGTCGTGTCGCAGCACGTTGCGCGCCACATACTCCGGCCCTTCAAGGAAATAGATGCCCCGCACATATTCGCGCCATCCAAGGATTTGGCGGATGAACCCTTCGGCGGCGTTGATCGGCACGTCCCCCTGCTGCCACGCCTTTTCGGCGGCCCGGCAGACCTCCATCGGGTCGAGCAACCCAAGGTTCAGATAGGGAGAGATCAGCGCGTGAAAAAGATAGGGCTCCCCTTCCAGCATCGCGTCCTGATAATCGCCAAATCGCGGCAGGGCGTTGGTGATGAAATGCGCCAAGACCTGCAGGGCCTCCGCGCGCGTGGTGGCAAAGTCAAAGGGGTGCAGATCACCGAAGTTGTCCCCATAGCGCGTCTCCACAAGGTCAAGCACCGCTTGGGTCTCAGCATCAGGCGCAAAGCTGAGCGGCTGGGGGAACTCCAGCCCCTCCTTCGGGGGCTTGCGGTTGTCGTGGTCGAAATTCCATTTGCCCCCTGCGGGATCGTCGCCCTCCATCAACAGGCCGGTCTCGCGGCGCATCTCGCGGTAGAAATACTCCATCCGCAGCGCCTTGCGCCCCTCGGCCCAATCTTCGAACCGTTTACGGCTGGCGATGAAACGGTCATCCGACAAGAGGCGTGTAGGGATCGGCGCACGGGTCAGCTTGTTGATCAGACGCCATTCCCCCGGCTCGGTCGCGATTATTTCGCCCGCGCCGGTCTCCTCCGCCCGGCGGAGCAGCTCGCCGACGAGAGAGCCTGCGTTTTCGGGGTCATCCAGCCGGGTATAGCGCAAGCTCCAGCCGTCATCCTCCAACTGGCGGGCAAATTTGCGCATTGCGGCGAAGACAAGCGCGATTTTCTTGGGGTGGTGACGGACATATTCCGCCTCCTGCGCGACCTCGGCCATGACCACCACATCGCGCGTCTTGTCGGCCTCGCGCAGCGATGACAGGTTTAGGGAAAGTTGATCGCCCAAGACCAAGATCAAACGGCTCACCACGGCACCGCCTTTCCGGCCCAGTCGAAGAACCCGCCGCTCTCCTCCGAGGTCAGCCCGTCGATCACCCGCAGCAGATTGTCCGCGGCCTCCCCCGGCGGCACCGCCGGATGGCGGCCCAGATATTTTTCGGTAAAGGGTGTTTCGACGGTGCCGGGGTGCAGCGCCACGCAGATGCTTTGCGGATGGGAGCGGCTGAGCTCGATCGCGGCGGTGTGCACGATTTGGTTCACCGCCGCCTTGGCGCTGCGGTAGCTGATCCAACCGCCCAGACGGTTATCCTCGATAGAGCCGACCCGCGCCGAAAGCACGGCGAAAACCGCCCGCCTGTCGCGGGGCAAAAGCCTTGCCGCGTGGCGCAGCACCAGCGCCGGGCCGACCGCGTTCAGCGCGAATTGATCCAGCATCGCCTTTTGCGTGACGGCGTGCAGTGACTTTTCCGGGGCTGCCCCGTCGATCTCCAAAGCGCCTGTGGCGACGATCACCGCGTCGAAGGGGCCGGTAAGCCCCTCCAGCGCCGCATTAACCGAAGCCTCGTCCATCAGGTCCAGCCCCTCGCCCGCGCGGGACAAAGGCGTCACCGAACTGCCACGCGCGCGCAACGCCTCGCTCAGCGCCGCGCCGATCCCGCCGCTGGCCCCGATCACAAGCACCCGCGCACTCACGCCGCCGCGTCCTGCGGTATCGCTTTGTACTGCATCCTGAACTCCCTTGCTTATAGGCAGATAGGTGGTGCTGTCGCGGGGGCAAACAAAACCCGAAACACCCCCTTTCCATTTGAAAACGGGTGCGTATAACTATCCGCATGACACAGGCCGTCCATATCCCGACCCTGCCGCGCAACCGCGCGGGCCTGCTGTGTGCCAACTTGCTGCACCTAATTCGCCTCTGAGCGTGCCCTTCGGCGCGCCCGCTCAGAGGGATGTGTCGCGCGCCAAGGATACCAGCAAAGAAAGAACCCAGGATGACCGATATGACGAAACAGGACCGTGTGCTGATTTTTGACACCACCTTGCGGGATGGCGAACAGTCCCCCGGGGCGACGATGACCCATGCCGAAAAGCTGGAGATTGCGCAGCTTTTGGATGAGATGGGCGTCGACATCATCGAAGCGGGTTTTCCCATCGCCTCCGAAGGCGACTTTAACGCGGTGAGCGAGATCGCCCGCCAAAGCCAAAACGCCGTGATCTGTGGCCTTGCCCGCGCGCAACTGGGCGATATCGACCGCTGTTGGGAGGCCGTGAAACACGCCCGCCAGCCGCGCATCCATACCTTCATCGGCACCTCGCCCCTGCACCGCGCCATTCCGAACCTGACACAGGATGAGATGGCCGACCGTATCCATGAGACCGTGACCCACGCGCGCAACCTCTGCGACAACGTGCAATGGTCGCCGATGGATGCCACGCGGACCGAGCTTGATTACCTCTACCGCGTTGTTGAGATCGCCATCAAAGCCGGGGCCACCACGATCAACATCCCCGACACCGTGGGCTACACCGCCCCACGCGAAAGCGCCGATCTGATCGCCAAACTGCTCGAAAACGTGCCCGGCGCGGATGAGATCATCTTTGCCACGCACTGCCACAACGATCTGGGCATGGCGACGGCCAACAGCCTTGCCGCCGTGGAAGCCGGCGCGCGGCAGGTCGAATGCACCATCAACGGTCTGGGCGAACGCGCGGGCAATACCGCATTGGAAGAGGTCGTCATGGCGCTGAAGGTGCGTAATGACATCATGCCTTACGAGACGCGCATCGACAGCACCAAGATCATGAACATCTCGCGCCGTGTTGCGACGGTCTCGGGTTTTGCGGTGCAGTTCAACAAGGCGATTGTGGGCAAGAACGCCTTCGCGCATGAAAGTGGCATCCACCAAGACGGCATGCTCAAGAATGCTGAGACCTTCGAGATCATGCGCCCCGAGGACGTGGGTCTCACCGAGACCAACATCGTCATGGGCAAGCATTCAGGCCGCGCCGCGCTGCGGTCCAAGCTCGAAGACCTCGGGTTTGAACTGGGCGACAACCAGCTCAAGGATGTCTTTGTCCGGTTCAAGGAATTGGCCGATCGTAAAAAGGAAATCTACGAGGATGACCTGATTGCGTTGATGCGCACCGCGACCGATCCCGAGGAAGACCGCATTCGCCTCAAATCGATGAAGGTCGTGTGCGGCACCGATGGCCCGCAGACCGCCAATATGGTGCTGGATGTGGATGGTGCTGAGCAGTCCACCAACCAAACCGGCGATGGCCCCGTCGATGCGGCGTTCAACTGCATCAAGGCGCTGGTGCCGCACACCGCGCGCTTGCAGCTTTACCAAGTGCATGCCGTGACCGAAGGCACCGACGCGCAGGCGACGGTTTCCGTGCGGATGGAGGAAGAGGGCCGCATCGTGACCGGTCAGTCGGCGGATACCGATACTGTGGTGGCAAGTGTGCGGGCTTATATCCATGCGCTGAACCGGCTGTTGGTGCGGCGTGAGAAGGGCGGCACGGATAAGCGCGAGATCAATTATAAAGATGTGAGTTGATGCGGAGGGCGGGGGAAACCCCGCCCTTTTTATTTGCGGGGAGGGCCAGCGCCTGCCCGCGGGTTGGCGATCCAAGGCTAAGTTGGTGCCACTTTATGGTGCAGCCGTGGTGTGCGTTTTCTAGGTCCCACCCAGCCTCACCAAATCGCCTACCCGGTCGCACCAAAGGTGCGCTCAGTTCATTCCGGCACGCCTCCGGCGTGACGGAGCGGGCAGGCGATGGCCCGGCGCCTGCGGCTTGTCCCGGGCCGGGCGGCAGTCGCCAACGGAGAACCAATCTCAATAAGGATTCTTCGCCCCGCGATCCGCACTCAGCGACGCCTGCCCCCGCTCCACAATCATCACCACCGCATCCGCCAGATGTTGCCGCTGGATATGATCATCTCCCGCCGCAACCCGCAGCTTATGCGCCTCAAGCATCACCTCAGCATGGCTCGACCCACGCGGCGGGATGAAGGTGTAGCAGGCCAGTTCAATCAACAGACCCAGCGGATCCTTGAAATAGATCGAATGCATAAAGCCTCGATCCTTCACACCCGAATGCCCGATGCCCCGCGCCTCTAACCGCTCGGGGATTTGGTCAAACATCGCGCGGTCTACCTCAAAGGCCAGATGATGCACGCAGCCCGGATCCATCGGCGTGCGGTTATGCACCCGCTTGCGGGTCTCATTGGTGAAAATCGTAATCAGCCGCCCATCGCCCGGATCGAAATAAAGATGCCCTTCATCCGGGTCATCCAAATTGGGCTGGTCAAAGATGAAAGGCATCCCCAAAACCCCCTCCCAGAAGTCGATCGAGCTTTGCCGGTCGGCCCCGGTGAGGGTGATGTGATGCACCCCAAGTGTCTGTATCTTTTGCATGGTATCGCCGACCTCCGCCTGTGCTGCGCTCTAAATATACCGCTCTATGATAGCGCGGCGGCAATATCGCGCCACCTTTGCGGTCTTGCCCCTTTCACCCTGACCCCGTGCGCCCTATAAGAGCCAATAGCCCGCGCGTGGTCCCATGCTGGCGGGCCTGTCCGAATATTTGCAAGGCTCCGCTACTGTTATGTCCATCCTCGATCAATTCCGCGGCCTGTTCTCCTCCGATATGGCGATCGACCTCGGCACCGCGAATACGCTGGTTTACGTCAAGGGTAAGGGCATCGTTCTCAGCGAACCTTCGGTGGTGGCCTATCACGTCAAAGACGGCGTCAAGAAAGTGCTCGCCGTTGGCGAAGACGCCAAGCTGATGCTGGGCCGGACGCCCGGCAGCATTGAAGCGATCCGCCCGATGCGTGAAGGGGTCATCGCCGACTTCGACACCGCCGAGGAAATGATCAAGCACTTCATCCGCAAGGTGCACAAGCGTTCGACCTTCTCCAAACCCAAGATCATCGTCTGCGTTCCGCATGGGGCGACCCCGGTTGAGAAGCGCGCGATCCGCCAGTCGGTGCTGAGCGCTGGTGCGCGCCGCGCCGGGCTGATTGCGGAACCCATCGCTGCGGCCATCGGTGCGGGCATGCCGATCACCGATCCCACGGGTAACATGGTCGTCGATATCGGCGGCGGTACGACCGAGGTTGCGGTGCTGTCGCTGGGCGACATCGTTTACGCACGCTCTGTCCGCATCGGCGGTGACCGCATGGACGAAGGCATCATCAGCTACCTGCGCCGCCAGCAGAACCTGCTGATCGGTGAGACGACTGCCGAGCGGGTCAAGACCTCCATCGGTACGGCGCGGATGCCCGACGACGGGCGCGGCACCTCAATGCAGATCCGGGGCCGTGACCTGCTGAATGGTGTGCCGAAAGAAATCGAAGTGACCCAAGCGCAGATCGCCGAAGCGCTGGCCGAGCCGGTACAGCAAATCTGCGAAGCGGTGATGACCGCGCTGGAAACCACCCCGCCCGATCTTGCCGCCGACATCGTCGACCGCGGCGTGATGCTGACAGGTGGCGGTGCACTGCTGGGCGATCTTGATCTGGCGCTGCGCGAGCAGACCGGCCTTGCGATCTCGGTCGCGGATGAGCCGCTCAATTGCGTGGCCCTCGGCACCGGCAAAGCGCTGGAATACGAGAAACAACTGCGCCACGCGATCGACTACGACAGTTAACACTGGCAGATTAGCCAGACCCGGCACGCGGCGACACCGCCCCGCCTGACCGGGTGGGAGTTTCGGCACAGATGCCCAAAGACCGTTCCAGTTCCAGCGATTTCACCGGCCCCCTGCGCCGGTTGCTGCTGGCTGTGCTGGTGTTGGCGCTGGTCGGGATTTTCCTGCTCTGGCGCATCGACAGCCCCCGCGTTGAACGCTTCCGCGCGCAGGTGACCGACCGTTTCGTGCCGAACCTTGATTGGGCCATGGCCCCGGTGACAGGCACCATTAACCTTCTGCGCGATTTCCAGAGCTACCAACGTCTGAGCGAACAGAACCGCGAACTGCGTTCGGAACTGCGGCAGATGCAGGCGTGGAAAGAAGCGGCCCTTCAGCTAGAGCAAGAGAACGCCCGCCTGCTGGATCTAAACAACGTGCGGCTTGACCCGCGCCTCACATTCATCACCGGCACCGTTCTGGCCGACAGCGGATCGCCCTACCGCCAATCGGTGCTGCTGAACGTCGGCGCGCGTGATGGGCTGGTTGAAGGTTGGGCCACGATGGACGGCATCGGCCTTGTAGGCCGCATTGCAGGCGTGGGCAAGAACACCGCGCGCGTGATCCTGCTCACCGACGCTTCCAGCCGCATTCCGGCGACGATCCAGCCTTCTGGCCAGCGGGCCATCGTGGCGGGCGACAACAGCGCCGCGCCGCCGCTTGATTTCATCGAGAACCGCGAGCTGGTCCGCCCCGGTGACCGGGTGATCAGCTCGGGCGATGGCGGGGTGTTCCCGGCGGGCATCCTCATCGGTCAAGTCGCCGCCGATCCAGGCGGGCGTCTTCGCGTCAGGCTGGCGGCGGATTACGAGCGGTTGGAGTTCCTGCGCGTGCTGCGCCACCATGGCAATGAAACCGTGCCGGACACCGCCCATGTCATCACCTCCGATGGCCCCTTGGCCAACCCGGCGGCGCCGGTTGGGGTGCAGCCATGACCGATCTGTCGCGCAGCCGCCTGTGGGTCATGCGCCTGAGCTTTGTCGCGCTGGCGCTGGTGATCTTGTTCTTCCACCTGCTTCCGCTTGAGACGACCCCGCGCGCTTGGGCCGGGCCGGACCTGCTACTGGGCTTTGCCTGCGCTTGGGGTCTCAGACGGCCTGAATATGTGCCCGCGCTTTTTCTGGCCTTGGTCTTTCTGCTGGCGGATCTGTTGCTGCAACGCCCGCCCGGCCTTTGGGCGGTGCTGGCCTTGATCGGGGTCGAGAACCTCAAGTCGCGGGGGCGGCATCTGCGGGATGCGAGCTTTGCCGCCGAATGGCTGACCGTGGCGGTGATCCTGACCATAGTGATCTTTGCCAACCGCATTTTGCTGAGCCTTGCACTGGTGCCCACGCCCGCCATGACGCTGAACCTCACGGAATTGGCACTGACGATGCTCGCTTATCCGCTGATCGTGGCGGTGACCCATGGTATCATGGGCGTGCGCAAGACCGCGCCGGGCGATCTGGACGCGCTTGGCAAACGGGTGTGATCGGGGAGCGATGAGATGAGACGTAGCCGCGCCGACAACGATGCAAACCACACGCGCCTGACCCGGCGCGCCGCGCTTTTGGGCGGGGCGCAACTGCTGTTCATGGGCGGTCTGGCCGCGCGGATGCGCTATCTGCAGGTCGATCAGGCCGACCAATTTCGCCTGCTCGCCGAAGAGAACCGCATCAACATCCGCCTGATCCCGCCCTCCCGCGGTGAGATTTTCGACCGCAACGGCGTACAGCTTGCCGACAACGTCCCCTCCTACCGGATCGTCATGGTGCGCGAAGACGCGGGCGACGTGGCGGCGGTGATGGAACGTTTGGCCCAAGTTATCGAAATTGATGACGAAACCCGCGAACGCGCCATGACCGAGATGGCTCGCTCCGCGCCCTTCCTGCCCGTCACCATCGTCGATGACGTCAGTTGGGAGGTCGTGAGCAAGGTCAGCGTCAACGCCCCTGCCCTGCCCGGCGTCACCCCCGAAGTAGGCCTGACTCGCGTCTACCCGCGCGGCGCGGATTTCGCCCATGTGGTGGGCCGCGTGGGCCGGGTGAGCCAAGCCGACCTCGACGCGCTGGAAAACCCCGATCAGGTGCTGCGCATCCCGCGCTTTCAAATCGGCAAGATCAACGTCGAAGCCCGCGCCGAGAACCTGCTGCGCGGTGCGGCGGGCACCAAACATGTAGAGGTGAACGCCACAGGCCGCGTGATGCGCGAGTTGGAGCGGCGCGAAGGTCAGGCCGGGGCCGACCTGCAGCTGACCGTGGATGCCAATCTGCAACGCTATGTGCAGGCCCGTCTGGGAGACGAAAGCGCCGCCGTGGTCATTATTGACTGCGAGAATGGCGATCTGGCCGCATTGGCCTCTTCGCCCAGCTATGACCCGAACCTCTTTATCGGCGGCATCTCTTCGGCGGACTATAACCCGCTGCTAAACTCCAAATACCGCCGGCTGGTGAACAAACCCGTACAGGGCACCTACCCGCCCGGCTCGACCTTCAAGATGATCGTGGCACTTGCCGCCATCGAAGAGGGCATCGTCGCCCCCGATGAGACCGTCTATTGCCCCGGCCATCTGGAGGTCGCGGGCCGGCGGTTCCACTGTTGGAAACGCGCGGGCCATGGATGGGTCAACCTTCAGGATTCGCTCAAGCAATCCTGCGATGTTTACTACTATGATCTGGCCGTGAAGGTGGGCATCGAAAAGATCACCGCCATGTCGAACCGCTTTGGCCTTGGCATCAAACACGATCTGGCGCTGTCTTCGGTCGCGGGCGGGCTTGCGCCGACCAAACAGTGGAAACGCTCGGCCCGGGGCGAGGATTGGGTCGTGGGCGACACGGTCAACGCCTCCATTGGGCAGGGTTTTACCCTGTCCTCCCCACTGCAGCTGGCGGTGATGAGCGCGCGGATCGCCACCGGGCGCGCGGTGGCGCCGCGGCTGATTAAATCCATCGACGGGGTGGAGCAACCCAGCGGCGCGGGCGAGCCGATGGGCCTGAACGAAAACAACCTGCGCCAATTGCGCAAAGCGATGTACGACGTGGTCAACGACCGCCGCGGCACCGGCTATCGCAGCCGCATCATCGACGACACGATGCGCATGGCGGGCAAGACCGGCACCAGTCAGGTGCGCAACATCACCGCCGCCGAACGCGCCCGTGGTGTGACCAGCAACGCCGACCTGCCGTGGGAGCGCCGCGACCACGCTCTGTTCGTGTGCTTCGCGCCCTACGACAAACCCAAATACGCGGCCTGCGTGCTGGTGGAACACGGGGGGGGCGGATCAACCGCCGCCGCCCCGATTGCGCGCGACGTGATGTTGCAGGCCATGGCCGGGGGCGAGCCGCCGCTCGAAGCCTACCCCAAGTCCGACCGGGGCCGCATCGCCACCCAACAAGAAGAACTACGCGACACCGCGCCGGAAACCTCGGCCAGCGTAGCGGGAGACGATCAGGCATGAGTTATCTGGAGCATACGGTAAAATCCGTCCCCACGGGGCTGCGCAAGATCCTTTTCATGAACTGGCCGCTGGCGATCCTGTTGACCAGCGTCGCGGGCGTGGGTTTCTTGATGCTCTACTCGGTCGCGGGCGGGTCATTCTCTCCTTGGGCCGAACCGCAGATGAAGCGTTTCGGCATGGGCATTGCGATCATGTTCACCGTGGCGATGGTGCCGATCTGGCTCTGGCGCAACCTGTCGGGCGTGGCCTATGGGGCGACCTTGGTGCTACTGGTCGCGGTCGAACTCTTTGGCTCTGTCGGCATGGGCGCGCAGCGTTGGATCGACATTGGCTTCATGCGGCTGCAACCGTCGGAGTTGATGAAGATCACGCTGGTGCTGTTTCTGGCCGCCTATTACGACTGGCTGCCGGTCAAAAAGGTCTCGCGCCCCTTTTGGGTCCTGCTCCCGATCCTGATCATCGTGGTCCCCACCGCTTTGGTCCTGAAACAGCCCGACTTGGGCACCTCGATCCTGCTTTTGACCGCCGGGGGCGGGCTGATGTTCCTTGCAGGTGTGCATTGGGCCTATTTCGCCGCCGTCATCACCGCCGCCATCGGGCTGGTCACTGCCGTCTTCCAATCGCGCGGCACCCCGTGGCAACTGCTCAAAGATTACCAATACCGCCGCATCGACACTTTTCTCGACCCCAGCCAAGACCCGCTTGGCGCGGGCTACCACATCACCCAATCCAAGATCGCGCTCGGCTCGGGCGGCTGGTCTGGGCGTGGCTACATGCAAGGCACCCAGTCGCGGCTGAACTTCCTGCCCGAGAAACACACCGACTTTATCTTTACCACGCTGGCCGAAGAGTTCGGCTTCGTCGGCGGCGTCTCTCTGCTGGGGCTTTATGCGCTGATCATCCTGTTCTGCGTGGCCTCGGCGGTGAAGAACAAAGACCGGTTCTCCAGCCTGCTGACACTGGGTATCGCGCTTAACTTCTTTCTCTTTTTCGCCGTTAACATGTCGATGGTCATGGGGCTGGCCCCTGTGGTTGGCGTGCCGCTGCCGATGGTGAGCTATGGCGGCTCGGCCATGCTGGTGCTGCTGCTGGCCTTTGGGCTGGTGCAATCGGCACATGTTCATAGACCGAGGTAATTCATGACGATCAATATTCTCTTCGCCGCCAAAGCCGAACGCTGGGACGGCTACGAAAAACCGCTGAACGACGCGCTGCGCATGGCCCTGCCGGGGCGGGATTTCACACTGGCCACCGACCTGCCGCCCGAAGAGGTCGATTATATCGTCTATGCCCCCAACAGCGACTTGCAGGATTTCACCCCCTACACCCGCGCCAAAGCGGTGCTGAACCTCTGGGCCGGGGTGGAGGCGATCACCGGCAATGAGACCTTGAATATCCCGCTGACACGGATGGTCGATTTCGGCCTGACCCACGGCATGGTCGAATGGGTCACGGGCCATGTGCTGCGCCATCATCTAGGGATGGATGCGGACATTCTGCGCGAGGACGCTAAATGGGAGCCGCGCACCCCGCCACTGGCACGCGAGCGGGGCGTGGCGGTGCTGGGCGTCGGTGCGCTCGGCCAAGCGGTGGCCGCGGCGTTGGTGGGTCTGGGCTTCGACGTGACCGGCTGGTCGCGGAGCGAAAAGCAGATCGAGGGCGTGCGCTGCCTGCATGGCGATGCGGGCCTGACAGAAACGCTGAAACGGGCCGAGATCGCCGTGCTGCTGATGCCCGACACCCCCGCCACGCGAGACGTGCTAAATGCCGAGACACTGGCGCAGATGCCCAAAGGCGCGTTTATCATCAACCCCGGACGTGGCCCGCTGATCGATGATGACGCCCTGCTTGCCGCACTCGACAGCGGGCAGATCGCCCATGCTACGCTGGATGTCTTCCGCGTGGAACCGCTGCCTGAGGATCACCCCTACTGGGCGCATCCGCGCGTCACCGTGACCCCGCATCTCGCGGCGGCCACGCGCAATGAGACCGCCTCGGAAGTCATCGCCGAGAACATCCGCCGCAGTGAGGCCGGAGAGCCTCTGCTACATCTGGTAGACCGCGACCGGGGGTACTAACCCCCGGCCGCGTCAAGGCTCAGGCCGCCAGCCCGCGCCCTTTGAGCAGCGCCTCCACCCCCGGCAGTCGCCCCCGGAACGCGGTATAAAGCTCTGCCGGATCGCGGCTGCCGCCGGTCGACAGGATGTGGGTCTCCAACGCTTCGGCGCGCTCCGCGTCAAATGCGCCGCCCGCTTCTTCGAAGGCGGCGAAAGCGTCGGCGTCCATCACCTCGGACCACATGTAGCTGTAATAGGCGCTGGAATATCCGTCACCCGAGAAGACATGCGCGAATTGCGGCGTGGCGTGGCGCATCCGGATCGCCTGAGGCATGCCGATGCTGCTGAGCACCTCGGCCTGTTTCACCATCGGATCGGCGGGCGGGCTACCGTCGTGGAACTCTAGATCGACGAGGGCCGAGGCGATATATTCCACCGTCTGGAACCCCATGTCGAAGGTCGACGCCGCCAGCACCTTGTCCAACATCTCACGCGGCATCGGCTCGCCCGTGCGGGCATGGGTCGCGAATTTCTGCAAGACCTCCGGCTGGTCCAGCCAATGCTCATAAAGTTGGCTGGGCAATTCCACAAAGTCCCGCGCCACCGAGGTGCCGCTGACGCTTTCGTAGGTCACGTCCGACAGCATCTGGTGCAGCGCATGGCCGAATTCGTGAAACAGCGTGCGCGCGTCGTCATAGGACAGCAGCGCCGGGTCGCCCTTGGCGAAATTGCAGACGTTGATCACCACCGGCGCCTGCGCGCGGGGGAACTTCGCTTGGCTCCGCATAGCCGAACACCATGCGCCCGAACGTTTCGAGCCGCGCGCGAAGTAATCGCCGATAAAGACCGCCACATGCTGGCCGTCCCGCGTCACTTCCCACGCCCGGCAATCGGGATGGTACAGCGGCACGTCGAGCGGCGCGAACGCCAGCCCGAACAACCGGTTGGCGCAGTCGAAGGCCGCGTCGATCATCCGATCGAGCTGGAAATAGGGCTTCAGCGCCGCCTCATCGAGGTCATGCTCTGCCGCACGGCGCTTTTCGGCGTAGTAGCGCCAATCCCATGGCTCCAACGCCCCGTCCACGCCGTCCTCGCGCATCAGCGCGGTCAGCACCTCGGCATCGGCGTCGGCCTGCGCCTTGGCAGGTTTCCAAACCGACATCAGCAAGTCGCGCACGGCATCCGGCGTCTTGGCCATTTCGGTTTCCAGCTTGTAAGCGGCGAAATTTTCATAGCCCAGAAGTTCCGCCCGCTCCTTGCGCAGGGCCAGCGTTTCGGCAGCGATGTCGCGGTTGTCGGTTTCCCCGCCATTCGCACCGCGTGCTTCCCACGCACGAAACGCCTTTTCGCGCAGGTCGCGACGGTCTGAGAATTGCAGGAAGGGTGTGATCAGCGACCGCGAGAGCGTGACCACCGGGCCATCCGCGCCCTTCTCCTTGCCCGCCGCGCGGGCGGCGTCGAGCGCGAAATCCGGCAAGCCGGTCAGATCGCCCTCCGACAGCGGCATGAACCAATCCCGCTCATCGGCCAGCAGATTTTGCGTGAACTGCGTGCCCAGCACCGCCAGCCGCGCCTTAATCTCTTTCATCCGCTCGGCGGCCGCCCCGGTCAACGCCGCGCCAGAGCGGACGAAGCCGCGATGTGTCAGCATCAGCACGCGGGCCTGCTCCTCGGTCAGATCGAGCGTGTCGCGGGCCTCCCAGATGGCAGCGATGCGGGCAAAGAGCTTGGTGTTGCCCGAGATCGCCGATTGATGCGCGGCGAGCTTGGGCGAGAAATCGCGCTGCAACGCCTCGCGCGCGCCGTTGCTGTCGGCCCCCGCGACGGTAAAGAACACGCTCAGCACCTTGTCGAGCGCGTCGCCGGATGCTTCGAGCGCCTCGATCGTATTGGCAAAGCTGGGCGCCGCGGGGTTCTCTGCGATGGCGTCGATCTCGGCCCGGTGGGCGGTCAATGCCTCCTCAAGCGCGGGGGCGAAATCATCGTCTGAAATGCGGTCAAAGGGGGCGATGCCGAAGGGCGTGTTCCAGTCAGCGAGCAGCGGATTTGTCATGTAAATCTCCTTTGCGCTCTAGATGGGGCGCGGGGCGGAGACTTGCAATCACCCGCCGCAGGTTTCGCAGCCCGCCCGCCGCTTGAGCCCGATCTTGCGGGTCTCACCGTAAAGCCCGTCATAGATCATCATCTCGCCGCGCAGCACGCTGCCCGCGCCGGTGATCAGCTTCACCGCCTCAAGCGCCATCATCGTGCCGATCACGCCGGGCAGCGGCCCGATCACCCCGGCCTCGGCACAGGAGGGTGCCAGCCCCGCGGCAGGCGCTTGCGGAAAAATGCAGCGATAGCAGGGCGCACCGCGCGCGGGATCAAAGATGCTGAGCTGCCCCTCCCACTGGCTGAGCGCGCCTGAAATCAGTGGCTTACCAGCCGCGACACAGGCGGCATTGACCCGGTAACGGGTGTCGAAATTATCAGTCCCGTCGAGCACGAGGTCATAGTCGGCCACCAGTTCGGCGGCGATCTCGTCGCTGAGGCGACGGTGGTAGGGGCGCACGGTGATATGGGGGTTTTGCGCCAGCATCTCGGCTTGGGCCGAAAAGACCTTGGGCGTGCCGATGGCCGCGTCTTTGTGGATTACCTGCCGTTGCAGGTTCGCGTTCTCGACCGTGTCGTCGTCGATCACCCCGATGGTGCCAACGCCCGCCGCCGCGAGATATTGCAGCGCCGGCGCGCCGAGGCCACCCGCCCCCACGACAAGCACCTTGGCGTTTTTCAACGCCTTTTGCCCGGCCCCGCCGACCTCGCGTAGTACGATATGGCGGGCATAACGGCTGAGTTCACTGTCCGAGAAACGGCCCGAGGTCTGGACCTCTGCCGGTTCGCGCGGTGTGGCGCGGGCGCGCAGGGTTGCCAGCCCCTGCCGGTAGAGCATCACCAGCACAACGAAGCCGCCCAGCAGCAGCCAAGGCGCGGCGCTGCCCCCGGTGGCCAGCCGCAGCGGGTGCGTGGCCGGAAAGACCAGATGCAGCCCCACCAAAGCCAGATACATAACCGCAACCAGCCCCGCACGTAGCCCGCGCGGCAGGCCGAGAAACCCGCCGCCAAACCAAAGAGCGGCAGCGATGATTAAAACCGCCAGCATCAGAGCGCCCCCGTCGAGCCGAAACCGCCCGCGCCGCGCGGGGTTTCGTCAAGGCTGTCGGCCAGATCGAACCCCGCCTGCATCACCGGGGCCACGACCATCTGCGCGATGCGCATGCCGTGTTCGACGGTAAACGGCGCCTCTCCGGTATTGCCAAGGATCACCCCAACCACACCACGATAATCGCTGTCGATGGTGCCGGGGCTGTTGATCAAGGTGATCCCATATTTCAGCGCCAACCCCGAGCGCGGGCGGACCTGCACCTCGAATCCCTGCGGGATCGCCATATGCAATCCAGTCGAGATCAGCGCCCGCGCGCCGGGGGCCAGCGTGACCGGACCTTCGGGCAGGTTGGCCCGCAGGTCCGCGCCGGCCGCGCCTGCGCTTTCATAGGCGGGCAGTGGCAGGCTGCGGTCCGCGCCATCGGCCCAGCAGAGTTTGATCGTGGTCATAGCTTCCCCTTAGGCAAGTGCTGCGGCGATGCGTTCGGCCAGACGGGCGGCCACGGCATCCTTGCCCATGCGCGGCCAGTCCTCTGCGCCCGCGTCGGTGATCAGCGTCACGGCATTCTCGCGCCCGCCCATGATGCCGGTGGCGGGGGAAACGTCGTTGGCGACGATCCAGTCACAGCCCTTGCGCGCGCGTTTCGCGGTGGCATGGGCCAGCACATCGTCGGTCTCTGCCGCGAAGCCCACGACGAGCGCGGGGCGGCCTTCGCTGCGCTGGCTGATGGTTTTCAAGATGTCGGGATTTTCCGCGAATTTGAGACTGGGCAGCCCGTCTTTGGATTTCTTCAGCTTGCGGTCCCCTGCCCCCTGCACGTGCCAATCGGCCACCGCAGCGGCAAAGACGGCGGCATCGGCGGGCAGTGCGGCGTCTACCGCCTGCATCATCTCTTGCGCTGTTTGCACGGGCACCACCTTGACCCCCTCGGGCGGCGCAACCTCTGCCGGGCCGGTGACAAAGGTCACCTCTGCCCCCAAAGCCCTCAGCGCGCGCGCGATGGCCGTGCCCTGCGCACCGGAAGAGCGGTTGGCGATGTAGCGCACCGGGTCGATCGGCTCATGGGTCGGGCCGGAGGTAACGAGGATTCGTTTGCCCATGAGGGGTCCGTTACCAAGCTGCGCCTCAACAGCGGCGACAATCTCAAGCGGTTCGGCCATGCGCCCCGGTCCAAATTCGCCGCAGGCCATGTCACCGTCATTCGGGCCCACCATGGTGATGCCATCGCCGCGCAACGTGGCGATGTTGCGCTGTGTCGCGGGGTGCTGCCACATGCGCACATTCATCGCAGGTGCCAGCAATACGGGCGTGTCAGTGGCCAACAGCAGGGTCGAGGCCAGATCATTCGCCGCACCCTGCGCCATCTTGGACATCAGATCGGCCGTCGCGGGGGCGACCACCAGCAGGTCTGCCGCGCGGCTAAGTTGAATATGGCCCATCTCGGCCTCATCCCCCAGATCGAAAAGATCGCGAAACACCTTCACCCCGGTCAGGGCAGAGACGGAAAGCGGGGTGACGAACTCTTCGCCTGCGCGGGTCAAAACCGGGGTCACCTTGGCCCCGCGTTCGCGCAGGCGGCGGATCAGATCGAGGGATTTATAGGCGGCAATGCCACCGCCGATGATCAGCAGAATATGTTTGCCCGACAGCATAAAGGCCCCCCGTTTGCGTTCGGGAGACCTTAATCCGGGGCGGCGAAATCTGCCAGCCCCGGTGGGCATCGCTGAAGGGGGTCAGGCGAGAAAGGCAAAAACCTCGCGCGATTGCAGTTCAAGCGACTTGCGCATTTTGCCAAAGGCCGCGGCCTCAAGCTGGCGCACCCGCTCTTTGCTGAGGCTCAGCTCATCCCCGAGGCTTTCCAAGGTGCGGGCAGGGTCGCGCAATTTGCGCTCGCGCACGATGAACTGCTCCCGTTCGGACAACCCCTGCATCGCCGTCAGCAGCCAGTTGCGCAGTTGCGCGGTGTCGTGGCTTTCTTCGACACGTTCCGCGGCCTGCGCGCTTTCGTCGGCCAGCGCTTCGATCCACTCGCGGCCCTCGTCCTCAGCCGATTGCGTGGCGTTCAGCGAATAGTCAGAGCCCGACAGACGCCCTTCCATCATCTCGACATCATGCAACGGCACGCCGATCTCGGTCGAGATCATCTGGCGCAACTGGTGCTTGTCCAATGTCTCGCCCATGGCCGTGGCTTCGCGCTCCAACCGGGCCTGCACGCGGCGCATGTTGAAAAACAGGGATTTCTGCGAGGAGGTCGAACCGGTCCGTACCATCGACCAGTTGCGCATCACATGGTCCTGAATGCTCGCCTTGATCCACCAGACCGCATAGGTCGAGAACCGCACGCCGCGGTCGGGGTCGAATTTGTCGGCAGCTTTCATCAGACCCAGACCGGCCTCCTGGATCAGGTCGTTCATCGGCGCGCCGTAACGCTTGAATTTGCCCGCCATTGAGATCGCCAAACGCATGTAGGCGGTGATCAAACGATGCAGAGCGGCCTCATCCCGCTGATCACGCCACGCATAGGCCAATTCCAACTCTGTCTCGGCGTCGAGCAATTCGGCCTTCATTGCGGTGCGGGTGAGTGAAAATTCGCGAGCGGTCTGCAATGACATTTGGTATCCCCCTTGAGAAATGCGTGGCGCACCTTGTGATGGGCCGTTGGTGGAGATACGCAGAGACATGCCATTTGGTTCAAATATTTGGTGAGAAGATGTTGCCTAGAACTACCTTTGCCCTAGGCGGGGCGGCCTCGGGCAAGTCGGAATGGGCTGAGAGCCTCGTAAATTCCAGCGGCCTGCCAAAGACTTACCTTGCCACCGGACGCATTTGGGATGACGAAGTTCAAGAACGCGTGAAAAAGCATCAAGCAAGACGTGATGCGGGATGGCGCACCGTTGAATGCCCGCTCGATCTGACCGAACCGCTGGCAAAATTGCCCGCAGGCGAAATTGTGCTGATCGACTGCGCGACCATGTGGCTTAGCAATCACCTGATGGAAAACAGCGATCTAATGGCCGCGCAGGCACAGCTTTTGACGGCTCTGCGCGCCTGTGCCGCGCATTGGGTCATCGTCTCGAACGAGGTCGGCCAAGGCATCGTGCCCGAGAACGCTATGGCGCGGCAATTCCGCGAGGCGCAGGGGCGGCTCAACATGGCCTTGGCCGCCGAGGCGGATACCGTGGTGCAGGTCGTCGTGGGCCTGCCGCAACTGCTGAAAGGGGAGATGCCGTGACCATCTGGCACTGGGTGCGCCATGGCCCGACCCATGAGAAAAATTTTGTCGGCTGGCGCGATGTCCCGGCTGACCTTTCCGATGCCCCCCGTCTGGCACGTTTGAACCTGCACCTGCCTGACGACGCGCTGCTTTTCTCATCGGACCTGATGCGCGCGGTGGATACGGCGGATGCGCTCGCCCAGCCCAAGCGCCGCCGCTTGCCCCATGAACACGGGCTGCGCGAACTGCATTTCGGCGCTTGGGACGGGCTGCATTTTTCCGAGGTTGCCGCGCGTGACCCCGACCTCAGCCGCGCCTATTGGGAGACGCCCGGCGATGTCGCGGCCCCCGAAGGGGAAAGCTGGAACCAGACCAAGGCCCGCGTCGACCGAGTGGTGGCACGGATCAACGCGGCCCACCCCAACGCCCATGTGATCGCCGTGGCGCATTTCGGGGTGATCCTCACGCAGGTCCAACAGGCCCAAGGCGGCGGCCCGCTTGAGGCAATGGCCCATAAGATCGACAATCTCTCGGTCACGCATTTGGTACATGAAAGCGGCACTTGGCGGATCAACGGCATTAATCACACGCCCTAGCCTGCACCGCCGCACAAAGGGCTTTGCTTGGCGGCCCGCTTCTGCCTAATTTCGCCTATGACATATGATCTTTATATCGGCGATCGCACCTTCTCCAGCTGGTCCCTCAGGGGGTGGCTGATGCTTGAGAAGTTTGATCTTCCTTACCGCGCGCATCTGGTCGGCCTCTACAGTGGGACCATGGCCCAAGACCTTGCCCCCCTCGCCCCGGCGCGGTTGGTGCCTGCCTTGCGTCTGCCCGACGGCACTGTGGTGGGAGAGACGCTAGTGCTCTGAGTCTGACACTTCCTACCTGTTTCCGCGAGTTTCATCGAGCTTGTCCAGCGCGCGACGTTCCCGGGTGAGGATATCCTCTGCGGTTTTGGTCCATTTGAAGGGCCTTGGCTTCTCGTTGTGGTGGGCCAGATAGTCGTAGATCGCGGCCTCAAGATCATCGACGCTGGAATAGCTGCCGCGCCGGATGCGCCTTGATGTGATCTCGGCAAAGAAGCGCTCCACCAGGTTCAGCCATGACGCGCTGGTGGGCGTGAAGTGCAGCTTGAAGCGCGGATGCTTTTCGAGCCAGGCCTTTACCTCAGGCGTCTTGTGGGTGGCGTAGTTGTCGAGCACCAGATGCACATCGCGCCGCGTGGGCACAGCCTTGTCGATCTGTCGGAGGAATTTCAGGAACTCCTGCGCACGATGGCGTGGCATGCAATCGCCAATGACGGTGCCTGATTTCACA